>JBAVKY010000322.1:0-24350 GCA_049688555.1 Propionicimonas sp. | reverse complement strand
GGCATTCCTGTCACCTGAGCTGGTGGTGGATTTCGGCGCCGGGCTTGCCCGTTCGGTGCTTGCGACCAAGCTGCCGGTGGTGCTGCGGCCGGCGGTGGTCACCGTCCGGAACCTGCGGACGGTGACTGCGGTCGTGGCCAAACTCCAAGCCCTGCCGGACGGCTGACACCGTCCAGCGAGTCGATCGGACGACCCGTCGGCGACGGGCGTTAGGCTAGGCATCCGCTGACTTCCCCCAGCACTCACACCTGATCGTCACCTGCCTTTGGAGGTCGTGGTTCTCCGTGTCAGCTGGGTTCGTGCACCTGCATTGCCATTCCGAGTACTCGATGCTCGACGGTGCGGCACGCCTGAAAGACCTTGTCAGCCTCGCTGAGGAGCTGGAGATGCCTGCCCTGGCCGTGACCGATCACGGCAACATGTTCGGCGCCTACGAGTTCTACAAGGTCGCCAAAGGATCGACCGTCCGGCCGATCATCGGCTTGGAGGCGTACCTCACCCCGAAGACCCACCGCAGCGAGCGCAAGCGGGTCCAATTCGGGGACGGCACCGGCGACGACGTGGCCTCGAAGGGTGCCTACACCCACATGACCATGTGGGCTTCGAACAGTGTCGGGATGCACAACCTGTTCCGGCTGAGTTCGCTGAGCTCGCTGGAGGGTTTCTTCTACAAGCCACGGGCCGACCGGGAACTGCTCGGCCGCTACGCGCCAGGGTTGATCGCCACCACCGGCTGCCCCTCCGGTGAGGTCCAGACCCAGCTGCGCCTGGGCCAGTACGACCAGGCCCTCGCCTCCGCCGCGGAGTTCCGCGACATCTTCGGCGCGGGGAACTTCTACGTCGAGCTGATGGACCACGGGCTCGACATCGAGAACCGGGTGCGCAAGGACCTGGTGCGCCTGGCCCGACAGTTGAACCTGCCCTTGGTTGCCACCAACGACCTGCATTACTGCAAGGCCTCCGACGCCGATGCCCACGACGTGCTGCTGTGCGTCTCTTCCGGATCCAACAAGGACACCCCGAATCGGTTCAGGTTCGACGGAAACGGCTACTACCTCAAGTCACCCGAGCAGATGCGGCAGCTCTTCGCTGAACTGCCAGAGGCCTGTGACAACACGCTCGCCATCGCCGAGCGTTGCACGACGACGTTCGACGAGGGCGTCGGCACGTTCATGCCGCGCTTCGACGTCCCGGCGGGCGAGAGCGAGCCGTCCTGGTTCGTCAAGGAAGTGGAGCGCGGCCTGTCTGTCCGCTTCCCGGGCGGAGTGCCGGACTATGCGCGTGAGCAGGCTGCCTTTGAGGAGAAGGTGATCATCGACAAGGGCTACGCCGGCTACTTCCTGGTGGTGGCCGACTTCATCACCTGGGCCAAGGACAACGGGATCCGGGTCGGGCCTGGTCGCGGTTCTGGGGCCGGTTCCATGTGCGCGTATGCGATGCGGATCACCGACCTCGACCCGATCCCGCATGGACTGATCTTCGAGCGGTTCCTCAACCCGGAACGTCCCTCGATGCCCGACTTCGACATCGACTTCGACGAGCGTCGTCGCGGTGAAGTCATTCACTACGTCAGCCAGAAGTACGGCGACGACCGCGTCTGCCAGATCGTCACGTACGGCACCATCAAGGCCAAGCAGGCGATCAAGGACGCCGGTCGCGTGCTGGGCAAGCCGTTCGCCCTCGGTGAGCAACTCACGAAGGCGTTCACCGCTCCCGTCCAGGGTAAGGATGTCTCGCTGGCGGATGTCTTCGACCCGTCCCACGAGCGCTACCTCGAGGGCGGGGAGTTCCGAGCGCTGTATGAGAATGATCCCGAGATCCGTGAGGTGGTCGATACCGCGCGAGGGATCGAGGGACTCAAGCGCCAGTGGGGCGTCCATGCCGCGGGTGTCATCATGTCGAGCGAACCACTGATCGACATCGTCCCGATCATGAAGCGGGAGAACGACGGGGCCATCATCACCCAGTTCGACTACCCGGGGTGCGAGGCGCTCGGGCTGGTGAAGATGGATTTCCTCGGGTTGCGCAATCTCACGATTTTGGACGACGCTCTAGCCAACGTGAAGGCCAACCGAGGGGTGGAGGTGGACCTCGATGCCCTCAGCAAGGATCCGACCGACAAGGCGACCTACGACCTGCTGGCGACCGGGGAAACCCTGGGGATCTTCCAGTTGGACGGTGGCGGGTTGCGGGTGCTGCTGAAACAGATGCAACCCGACTCCTTCGAGGACATTTCCGCCGCCCTCGCGCTCTACCGACCCGGCCCCATGGGGGCTGACAGCCACACGAACTACGCGCTGCGCAAGACCGGCCGGCAGCGGGTGGAGCCGATCCACCCCGAACTGGCCGAACCGCTGGCCGACATCCTCAACATCACCCAGGGCCTGATCGTCTACCAGGAGCAGGTCCAGCAGATCGCCCAGCGGGTCGCCGGCTACACCCTCGGCCGGGCCGATGAGCTCCGGCGGGCCATGGGCAAGAAGAAGAAGGAGGTACTCGAGAAGGAGTTCGTTCCGTTCCAGGCCGGCATGCGCGCCAACGGGTACTCGGACGCGGCGATCCAGACACTGTGGGACATTCTGATCCCGTTCTCGGCCTACGCCTTCAACAAGGCCCACACCGCCGCCTACGGGTTGATCTCGTACTGGACCGCCTACCTCAAGGCGCACTTCCCGGCCGAGTTCATGGCCGCGCTGTTGCAGTCGGTGAAAGACGACAAAGACAAGTCGGCGATCTACCTGGCGGAGTGCCGCCGAATGGGGATTCGCGTGCTGCCGCCGGACGTGAACGAATCGGACATGATGTTCACCCCCGTCGGAGCGGACATCCGCTACGGTCTGGCAGCGATCCGGAATGTGGGCGAGAACGTGGTGCGCGGCATAGTCGAGGCGCGCCTGAGCCACGGCAAGGCGCCCGACTTCAACTCCTTCCTCGACCAGGTGCCCCTGGTGGTGTGCAACAAGCGCGTCATCGAGTCCCTCATCAAGGCGGGGGCCTTCGATTCGATGGGCCACACCCGGCGTGCCCTGATGGAGTGTTTCGAGCAGAAGGTGGACGAGGTCATCGACCTGAAGCGGAACCAGGCCAACGGGCAGGATGACCTGTTCGGTGATTTCGGCGGAGCAGAGGCCAAGCTGGTGGGCACGCCGGTCCCTGAGCTCGTCGAATGGGACAAACGGGTACGGTTGGCCTTCGAGCGCGAGATGCTCGGCCTGTACGTCAGTGACCACCCCTTGCAGGGGCTGGAGCACATCCTCGAAGCGCAGCGCGACCTCAGCATCGGCATGCTGCGGGCCGACGACGGCCCCCGTGACGGCCAGGTCACCATCGCCGGCATGATCACACAGGTCGTTCGCAAGCAGACGAAGGCTGGAGACGTCTGGGCGATCGTGAGCGTGGAAGACCTCGAAGCCGCGGTGGAGGTGCTGCTGTTCCCGAAGATCTACCAACTGGTTGCCGGCTCGCTCGCCACCGACACCGTGGTGCGGATCAAGGGCAGGGTCCGCTCCAAGGACGACAGCATCGAGTTGCAGGGCAACGAAGTGCACTTTCCGGACGTCGCAGAAGGCCCGTCGGGACCACTGGTCATCTCGATGCCCGCCGTTCGGTGCACCCCGGCCGTGGTGGAACAACTCCGCAGCGTGTTGCGCGCCCACCCCGGGCCCACCGAAGTCCGGGTGAAGCTGATCACCCAGACCAACCGAAGCAAGGTGTGGCGGCTCGATGACGGGCTCAAGGTGGCACCGTCACGCCCGCTGGTAGCCGATCTGAAGGCCTTGTTAGGCCCGTCCTGCGTGAACGTCTAGGCTCAAGGACGTGAGTACCACTCTGTCGGAGGACACCTTCACCGAGGAGGAGCCCGCGAAGCCGCCCGTCTCGGAGGTGTTGCCATGGATAGGTCTCTTGGCCGCGCTGGCCTGCGTGGTGGGTGGCTTGAGTGCCGTCTTCTGGGTGAATGTGGTCGACCTTCCGACCTACCGGATCCTCGCTGACGGTTCGGCGACGGTATCGGAGCGGGCGCTGACCCAATTCGTAGCGACTGACGCGTGGTTCGTGATTTGTGGGGCCATGGTGGGCCTCGGCCTGGGCATCGTTACCTGGCGCTGGTTCAAGCCCATGGGTTGGCCCACGGCCCTACTGGCGGCCGGTGCCGGGCTACTGGCCGCCGTGGTCTGCTGGCTGCTGGGTCAGTTGCTCGGCCCCGGCTCCTTTGAAGACCGGCTTGCCACCGCCGCTCCCGATGACCTGGTGCCGATCTCGCTGCAGCTCAGGTCGTTGTCGGCGCTTGCCGTGTGGCCCTTCGCCGCCGTTGCTCCCGTATTGCTGGCCTCCGCCCTGGGACCTGAGGACGTCCCGCCACGGCTGCGTCGCGGGCAGCAGGAGGCTCCCATGACCATCGAGGAGGAGACCGTGGACGAACGCGGCGTCGTAACGGTCACAACTTCCCCGGTGAGCCCACGGTGAGCGCCGAGATAGAACGGAAATTCGCCTTGGACGAAAACCAGTCGCTGCCCGAGCTGGGACACCTCGGGCCGCTGGGCGAAACGGTGGAACTACCCCTGGCGGCCAGCTACTACGACACCCCTCACTACGCCCTCACTCGTGCGCATCAAGTCCTGCGGCACCGCATCGGTGGCGCGGATGCCGGGTGGCATGTGAAGCTCCCGGGAACCGACGCCGGGCATCGCAGCGAGGTTCAGGCAGCGGTGGAGCTGCCCCGGCCACCGGAAGAGCTGCGGGCCTTGGTGGCTGAAACGCTGCGCGACCAGCCGCTGATTCCAGTGGCGCAGGTGTCGACCCAGCGCCGTCAAACCGAACTGTTGGGGCCACAAGGACATGTCTTCGCCCTGGTGTGTGAAGACTCGGTCCGGGTCGTTGTGGGTGGTATCGCCCATGACTGGCGCGAGGCCGAGGTGGAGCTGGTGGACGGGCCTGAGTCGCTGATCGACGACGTCGCCAGCGTGCTGGCCAGAGCCGGGATCCAGCCCGCTGTGCTGCAGTCGAAGATCGGTCGTGCGTTACAGGAGGCCATCGCCGCAGACGATGCCGCGATCGTCGGGGCCGAAGGCCCGGCCGTTTCGGTGATCGCGAACTACCTGGCTATTCAACTCGGAACCCTGCAGTCCAAGGAGGCGGCCGTCCTCCGTGACGAGCCGGACGCCGTCCACCGGTGCCGCGTCGCGACCCGGCGGTGGCGCAGCGCGCTGCGCACGTTCGCCCGGTTGTACGATCCCGGCGCCGTCGCGGCGCTGCGCACGGAACTGGCCTGGCATGCCAGCGAACTCGGGGTGCCACGGGATGCCGAGGTGCTGCGTGATCGTCTGGCCGTCGCATTGGAGCAGGCCCAGATCCCCGCCGGCGAGCCGGGACGTGAACTCATGCTGGACGCACTGGCAGCCACCCACGCCCAGGCCCATGCCGAGCTGGTAGCCACCATGGGCACCCAGCGCTATGACGAGCTGCACCGCGGGCTGGCCGGCTTCCTCGCTGCACCTCCGCTTCGGGCCCGAGCAGCACAACCTGCGCGCGACGTCCTGCCGGCCATGCTGGAGCGGGCCAGGGACCGAGTGGTTCGGGCGCACGAAGCCGCGTTGCTGAACCCCGATGACTTGCACGGCTGGCACGAGTGTCGTAAGGAAGCCAAGGCCATGCGCTACGGCTGCGAGGCCCTGGCGCCCGCCTTCGGCCCAGCCGCACGATCCCTGGCCAAGGCGTGGACCCAAGTGACGGAGGCGTTCGGGGAGGTCCAGGATTCCGCGGTCGCGTGTGAGCTTCTGGCCGGCATCGCTAGACAAGCCGCGGGGACCATGTCGACGGCCAGCTTCGATGCGCTGATCGCCCAGGAGACTGACCGAGCGGCCGAGTCGCTGACGCGTGGCCGCACCGCGCTCGACGAAGCGCTCGCGGCCCAGCACGACCTGCTGGTTCCCTGACCGGCCACCTTTCAGTCGTCAGAAGATGAGGCCGACCACGGCCGTCAGTAGCGGGGCGACCAGGAGGGCGGGCAGCATGTCGCCGATCGGAATCTGTTTGATGCCGGACAGGCGAAAGCCGAGCCCGAGCAGGATCACCCCACCGGTGGCGGTCAGGGCGTCCAACTGCCCAACGGGAAGGAAGTCGCCCAGCCATAGGCCCAGCAGGGTAAGAGATCCCTGGTAGATCATCAGCGGGATCACCGAGAAGATGACCCCGATGCCGAGACTGGACGCGAACGCGATCGAGGCGAACCCGTCCATGGTGGCCTTGACGATCAGCTGGTCTGCGCCATGGCCCAGGCCGTCCGACAGGGAGCCCAGGATCGACAGTGGCCCCACGCAGAAGATGAGAGTGGCGGTCACCGCCGCTTCGATGAAGGTATTCTCGTCGGCGTCCTTGGCGAAGAGTGAGCGCAACCGGGCCGCACTGCCGTCGAGGCGATCCTCCAGTCGGACCGCGGATCCTATGAGCCCGCCGATCAGTAACGACCCGAGGACCACGAGCAGTCGCGCGTTGGGGCCAACCTCGGCGGCGAAGGCGTCGGAGAGCCCGGAAGCGATGGACTGCGCACCGATCACCAGTGAGATCAACCCGAGAATCTGGGTCACCAGGGCGCGCGTCCGCTCTGGTAGCCGGTGGCCGATCGCCAAGCCCAGCAGGCTGCCGATCACCACTGTGACGACATTGATCACAGTCCCGGCCCCGATGAACATGGTGGATTGTCTATCACCTTTGCCGTCGTGGCCCGCACGCTGCCCATGGACCGTCACCGTAGAATCGCCGCTGTGCTGAGAACCTTGGACCTTCGCGGTCGAGTGATCGACTATCGCAGCGTGATGCCCCGGGCACCGCTGGATGTCGAACTGGCTGTCGAGCGGGTGCGTCCGATCTGCGATGCCGTCGCGGAGCGGGGCGCTGACGCCTTGCGCGAATTCTCCCAGCAGTTCGATCATGTCGTCCCAGTCAGCCTGCGGGTTCCCGCCGCTGCCCTGGCCGACTCGGAGGCCCGGTTGCAGCCGGAGTTGCGCGCCGCATTCGTGGAGTCCATCCGTCGTCGACACCTGGTGGCCGAGCGGGAGCGGGACGCTGACAGTGTCCGCGTGGAGGTGGCGCCAGGCGCAGTCGTTGAACAGCGCTCGGTGCCGGTCTCGCGAGTCGGGCTCTACGTTCCGGGCGGCCTCGCGCCATTGGCCTCCAGCGTTCTGATGAACGTCATCCCGGCCCAGGTGGCCGGCGTGGCGTCCATCGCCGTGGCTTCACCGCCGCAGGCCGAGTTCGGTGGCTTGCCGCACCCGAGCATCCTCGCGGTCTGTGCCCTGCTCGGCGTGGACGAGGTCTACGCCGTCGGCGGCGCCCAGGCGATCGCGATGTTCGCCTACGGGGTGCCAGGCCTGTGCGAGCCCGTCGACATGGTCACCGGACCAGGCAACATCTATGTGGTGGCGGCCAAGCGCCTGCTGCGCGGCCGGATCGGCATCGACTCCGAGGCCGGGCCCACCGAGATCGCCATTCTTGCCGACGACACGGCAGAGCCCGCCTTCGTCGCCGCCGACCTGATCTCGCAGGCCGAGCACGACCCGATGGCCGCCGCCGTGCTGGTGACACCGTCGAAGGCACTTGCCGACGCGGTGATCGAAGCGTTGGAACCTCAGGTGTCGGCGACGCGCCATGCCGAACGGATCCGCACCGCCCTGAGCGGCGAACAGTCGGCCATCGTGATGGTGGACGATCTCGCGCAGGGGATCGACGTGGTGAACGCCTATGCCGCCGAACACCTCGAGATCCAGACCGCCGACCCGGCAGCCGTAGCCGGTCAGATCCGCAATGCGGGGGCGATCTTCCTCGGTGCCTGGTCACCGGTGTCCCTGGGCGACTACTCAGCGGGGAGCACCCACGTGCTGCCCACGGCGGGATGCGCCTGTCACTCCTCGGGCCTGAACGTGAAGAGTTTCCGCAAGGCCGTGCACGTCATCGACTACTCGCGCGAGGCGCTGCTTGCCGTGGCCGGAATCGTCGAGACCTTCGCCGCGGCCGAGAACCTGCCTGCCCACGGTGCCGCGGTGGCCGTCCGCCGGGAACGGGACGGGGCACTGGCATGAGGCAGAACGTGACCCTGGCCGAGTTGCCACTGCGCCCGGAGCTGATCGGGGAGGAGCCCTACGGGGCACCGCAGCTAGACGTCCCGGTGCGGCTCAACGTCAACGAGAACCCGTACCCGCCGGGACCGGCGATCATCGCCGACATGGTGGCCGCCATCGCCATCGTGGCCCATGAAATGAACCGGTATCCCGACCGTGAGGCGCTGGGCCTGCGCAGTGATCTGGCCGCCTATCTCGGCCACGGCCTGTCGGCGGACCAGATCTGGGCTGCCAATGGCTCGAACGAGGTGATGACCCACCTCCTGCAGGCGTTCGCCGGGCCGGGACGCGGGGTGCTTTCCTTCACGCCCACCTATTCGATGTACCCCGAGTACGCACGCAACACGCACAGTGGTTACGTGACGTCTCCGCGGCGTGACGACTTCGGGATCGACGCCGCCGGCGCCCTGGCAGCCATCGCCGAGCATGCCCCGAGCGTGGTCGTGATCACCACACCCAACAATCCGACGGGCACGACGACGCCACTGGACACCATCCGGAAGATCGTGGCCGGCACCGAGGCGATCGTGGTGGTGGATGAGGCATACCAGGAGTTCGCCAGGAACCCGGGGGACACCTCGATCACGCTGCTGCCGGAGTTCGGGAACCTGGTGGTGTCGCGGACGATGAGCAAGGCGTTCGCGTTGGCTGGTGGGCGGGTCGGCTATTTCGCCGCGACCCCGGCCATCGTCGACGCCTGCCGCATCGTCCGGCTGCCGTATCACCTGTCCGCGCAAACCCAGGCTCTGGCACGGGTGGCGCTGGCGCACGCCGCGGAGATGCTCGCCCACGTCGACCTGCTGCGGGCAGTACGCGATGAGATGCTGGTTCGCCTGCCTCAACTGGGAGTCGCGGTGATCGACTCCGACGCCAACTTCTGTTTGTTCGGGCAGTTCGCAGACCGGCATGATGTCTGGCAACGACTGCTCTTCCGTGGCGTGCTGGTCCGCGAAACCGGCCCTGCGGGGTTCCTGCGGGTCTCAGTGGGCACCCCTGGCGAGACCGAGCAGTTCTACACCGCATTGGCCGAGGTACTGAAGGAGATCCGATGAGAGCGCGAACCGCAGTGATCGAACGGGCGACCAGCGAGTCGTCAGTGCGGGTCGCACTGAACCTTGACGGCACCGGCCAAGCCAAAATCAGCACCGGGGTGGGCTTCTTCGACCACATGCTGACGGCGCTGAGTAAGCATTCACTGATCGACCTTGACATCACGACGACCGGCGACCTGCACATTGACGGTCACCACTCGATCGAGGACACCGCCATCGTGATCGGGCAGGCCTTCGCCGAAGCCTTGGGTGATAAGGCCGGGATTCGGCGGTTCGCCGATGCCACGGTGCCGCTGGACGAAGCCTTGGCCCACTGTGTGGTCGACCTCGCGGGGCGTCCCTACGTCGTGCATAGCGGCGAGCCCGAGGGGCAGCAGTACGCCATGATCGGCGGCTCAGGGGTGCCGTACGGAGGTTCGATGACCCGGCACGTCATCGAGTCGTTCGCCCTCAACGCCCAGATCTGCCTGCACCTGCGGGTGCTGGCAGGTCGTGACCCGCACCACATCGTCGAAGCTCAGTTCAAGGCACTGGCCCGCGCGCTTCGTGACGCAGTGGTGCTCGATCCGCGCATCGCCGGCCAGATCCCGTCCACCAAGGGGGCGCTGTGACCCTGACGGTTGCCGTCCTCGACTACGGATCGGGGAACCTGCACTCGGTCACCCGCGCTCTGGCCGCGACCGGGGCTGAGGTGGTGCTCACCGCCGACCCAGCGGTCTGTGGCGCCGCCGACGGCCTGGTGGTGCCCGGGGTCGGTGCCTTCGCCGCCTGCATGGACGGCCTGGTCGGCGTCGGTGGACCGAGAATCGTCCTGTCCCGACTGGCCGCCAAACGGCCGGTGCTCGGCATCTGCGTCGGCCACCAGGTGATGTTCGGTCTGGGCGTGGAGCATGGCGAACCGGCCGAAGGACTGGGCGTGCTGCCGGGCGTGGTCGAAGAGCTGGACGCCGTGCCGTTGCCTCACATGGGCTGGAACACGGTCAGGCCCCCGGTCGCTTCGGCAATGTTCGCCGGAGTCGAAGACCAGCGGTTCTACTTCGTGCACTCCTACGGCGTCCACGAGACGCCGGACTGGCCTGCCAACGCCCGGGTGACCTGGGCGGAGCACGGCGGCGACCGGTTCATCGCGGCGGTTGAGCAGGGTCCGCTGTGGACCACCCAGTTCCATCCTGAGAAGTCCGGCGCGGCAGGTGCGCGACTGCTGCGCAACTGGGTCGGCACCTTGCACCCGAAAGGCGTCGAGCAGTGAGGGGCCTGGAACTGCTGCCTGCCGTCGACGTCCAGGGCGGCCAGGCCGTCCAGCTCGTCCAGGGAGTCGCTGGCAGTGAGAAGGTCTTCGGATCTCCCAGGCAAGCCGCTCTGCGTTGGCAGCAGGCAGGTGCCGAGTGGATTCACCTGGTCGATCTCGATGCGGCGTTCGGTCGGGGCTCCAACGCCGAACTCATCGCAGGGATCGTTGAAGAGCTCGAACTCAAGGTCGAGCTCTCCGGCGGCATCCGTGACGATGCCAGCCTGGCACGGGCGCTGGCGACGGGTTGTCGCCGGGTGAACATCGGCACCGCCGCCCTGGAGAACCCCGCCTGGTGTGATCGGATCATCGGCGAACACGGCGACCGGATCGCCATCGGGTTGGACGTGAAAGGCACCCGATTGGCCGCACGCGGCTGGACGCGGGAGGGTGGGGATCTCTGGGAAACCCTGGGGCGCCTCGAGGCTGCCGGGTGCGCGCGCTACGTGGTGACCGATGTCGCCAGCGATGGCATGCTGAGCGGCCCGAACCTCGACCTGCTGCGTCAGGTGTGTGAGCGGACCGGCGCCAAGGTGGTCGCCAGTGGCGGCATCGCCCACCTCGAGGACCTGCGGGCGCTGCGCGAACTCGTGCCGCTGGGGGTCGAGGGGGCCATCATCGGCACCGCCCTGTACGTCGGCAACTTCACCCTCGAAGAGGCGCTGGCGGTCGCGTCCGGCTGAGGCGCGAGATCGGCCATCGGCCTCGCTCAGGGCACCCGCGCCGTCCACTCCACGGTGGCGAACTTCTCCTCGACCAGCCTGGTCAAGGCAGTGCGTTCGGCCGCCGTGAGCTCACCGTCGGTGACCCGGTAGCGGTCGCGGAAGGTTGCTGCGAACCCTGCGATCACCTCGTGGCGCGGCAGGTGGGTCTGCGAGCGGACCGGGTCGACCCGCTTGTTGGCGCTCTTGGTGCCCTTGTCGGACAGCTTCTCCCGGCCAATGCGCAGGACCTCCAGCATCTTGTCGGCATCGATGTCGTAGGCCATCGTCACGTGATGCAGCACGGCCCCGCCCACGAACCGTTTCTGGGCGGCCCCCGCGATCTTGCCCGCCGCCGAGGCGATGTCGTTCAGTCCGGCGTAGTGTGCTTCGACCCCCACTTCGGCCAGGGCCGCCAGCACCCATTCGTCGAGGAAGGCGTACGAGGCCTCGTAACTCATGCCGTCAACCAGGGTCGCCGGTACCACCAGGGAGAACGTGATGCAGTTGCCCGCCTCCATGAACATGGCCCCGCCGCCGGAGGTGCGACGTACGACAGTGATGCCATGGCGGGCGGCGCCCTCGGCGTCCACCTCGTTGTGCAGCGACTGGAAGGAGCCGATCACGACCGCCGGCTCATCCCACTCCCAGAACCGGAAGGTGGGACCACGACGCCCGGCGGCCAACTCCTGGGAGAGCACCTGATCCAGGGCGCAGTGCTCGGCGGGAGTCAGGGGCCCGGGGTCGAGCAGCGTGAAGGTGTGGTCGCTCCAGCCGGTCGAGAGTCCCAGCGCCCGGCGAACCGCCACGGCCACGGCCCGGGCGTCGAAGCCCACCATCGTGACGCCGACCCCCAGCAGGCCATCGACCCGGGCGCGCTCCAGCCCGGCGTCGATGACGGCGGCCAGTTCGCCCACGCCCGCCGTCGTCGGCTGACCGGCCAGGGAGCGATCGATGAATTCCAGCGCCTCGTCGGGATCGAGGAAGAAGTCCCCGCTCACGCTGACGTGGGCGAGGTGGTCGTCCACCACGCTCAGGTCGACCGCAACCAGCTTGCCCCCCGGCACCTTGTATTCGCCGTGTCGTCGCTCGCTCATGGTGGGCCAGCGTAGTCGGGGCTGACGGGGGTCGGCGTGGCCTAAAGTGGGGGAGGCACTTTTCAACTCGCAGGCAGGACGTTCATGAGCGGTCACTCCAAATGGGCCACCACCAAACACAAGAAGGCAATCATCGATGCCAAGCGCGGCAAGCTCTTCGCCAAGCTGGTCAAGAACATCGAGGTTGCGGCTCGCACCGGTGGCGCTGACCCGGCTGGTAACCCGACCCTCTACGACGCGATCCAGAAGGCCCGCAAGACGTCGGTTCCGGTCGACAACATCGAGCGCGCGGTGAAGCGCGGCGGGGGCACCGAGGCCGGTGGTGCCGATTACATCACGATCATGTACGAGGCGTATGCCGCCGGCGGCGTGGCGATCCTGATCGAGTGTCTTACCGACAATCGCAATCGTTCCGCCTCCGACGTACGGGTCGCGGTCACCCGCAACGGTGGGCGCATGGCCGATGTCGGCTCGGTGCAGCGGCTCTTCTCCCGCAAGGGCGTTGTTGAGGTCGAGGCGAAGTCCGGCAGCAAGACGGTCACCGAACTGGACGTCATGGAGGCCACCCTCGAGGCCAACGCCGAGGAGGTGCGCGACGACGGTGACGTCATCACCGTGCTGTGCGACCCTTCCGACCTGCTAGCGGTTCGCCAGGCGGTCCAGGAGGCGGGCTTTGACTACGAAAAGGCAGAGGTGAACTTCGTCCCCTCCTTCACCGAGTCGGTCAACGACGCCGATGCGGCCGGCAAGATCTTCAAGGTGCTGGACGCACTCGAGGACCTTGACGACGTGCAGAACGTGTATTCCAACGAGGACGTGCCTGAGGCGATCCTGGAGCAACTGGAGGACTGATCGCGACGACACCGTCGCTCACGGCGTGGCCGCTGGGCCCGATGTCAGGGCAGTCGGTAGTATCCGAACAGCTGTTCGGATGAAATGAGGTGCTGATGCGCGTCCTGGGGGTCGATCCCGGCCTGACCCGCTGCGGGGTCGGGGTCATCGAGGGGACGCCCGGACGCCCGCCGAAGCTGATCGCGGTCGGTGTGATCAGGACACCGGCCGGCGACCCGCTGGGCGAGCGGCTCGTGGCCATCGAGCGCGGTCTCATCGAGTGGATGGGGCAGTACACCCCGGATGTGGTGGCGGTCGAGCGGGTTTTCGCCGACCACAACGTGCTGTCGGTGATCGGCACGGCCCAGGCGGCCGGTATCGCCATGCTGGTGGCCGCCCGCAGCGGAGTTCCGGTTCACACGCACACCCCCACGGAAGTGAAGGCCTCGATCAGCGGTTCGGGCCGGGCCGACAAGGCGCAGGTGGCGACCATGGTGGCCCGGATCCTCAAACTCGACGCACCCCCCAAGCCTGCGGACGCTGCGGACGCGGTCGCCTTGGCCATCTGCCATCTCTGGCGGAGCGGCGGGGCCGACCGGATCGCCGCGGCCGTGGCCCAAGAGGCCGCCCGCCAGCAGTCCAGGCGGCCGGCGTGATCGCCCAAGTGCGCGGCACCGTCGTGGCCCTGGGGGGAACCTGGCTGGTCGTGGACGTCAACGGCATCGGCCTGAAGGTACTGTGCACACCGTCGACGGCCAGCGCCCAGCGACTCGGGCAGCTCGCCACTCTTCACACCTCGCTGGTGGTGCGCGAGGACTCCCTGACACTGTTCGGCTTCGCCGATGCCGACGAACGTGACTGCTTCGAGCTGGTGCAGACCGCCACCGGGATCGGCCCCAAGATCGCCCTGTCGGTGGTGTCGGTTCTGAACCCGGCCGACCTGAGGGCGGCCGTCGCCGCCGAGAACATCGCCGCGCTGACTCGAGTCCCGGGCATCGGGGTGAAGGGCGCCCAACGGCTGGTCATCGAGTTGAAGGACAAGATCGGCAAGCTGGCCGGGCAGGCCGGGCAGCCGTCCGCCGCCGCCGGCTGGCGCGAGCAGGTCGCCTCCGGATTGGTTGGCTTGGGCTGGTCGAGTCGAGACGCGGACGCGGCCTGCGACCGGGTCGCCCCGCTCGCCGATGAGGACCCGATGCCCCCGATTGCCACGCTGATGCGCGCTGCGCTGCGTACCCTCGCGAAGTGATACCGATGACACGTCCCGATATAGAGACCGACCCGCTCGACCCGCACGTCCACAGCGATGACCAGGCAGCCGAATCCGCGCTCCGACCGGTTGCCCTGGCCGAATTCGCCGGCCAGCCGCGCGTGAGCGACCAGTTGAGCCTGGTGCTCGACGCGGCCCGCCATCGTGGCACGGTTCCTGAGCACGTCCTGCTGTCGGGCCCACCAGGGCTGGGCAAGACCACGCTGGCCATGATCATCGCCGCCGAGATGGGGGCGCCGTTGCGGATCAGCAGCGGCCCCGCGATCCAGCACGCAGGTGACTTGGCCGCCATCCTGTCGGGGCTCAACGAGGGCGAGGTGTTCTTCCTCGACGAGATCCACCGCATGTCCCGTCCGGCCGAAGAAATGCTGTACCTCGCGATGGAGGACTTCCGGGTCGACGTGGTGGTTGGAAAGGGCCCAGGTGCCACCGCCATCCCACTGGAGATCCCCCCCTTCACCCTGGTCGGCGCCACCACCCGGGCCGGGTTGCTGCCCGGGCCGCTCCGCGACCGGTTCGGCTTCACCGGACAGCTGGACTTCTACGACACCCCTGCCCTCGAGGGCATCATCCGTCGCTCCGCCGGGCTGCTGCGCATCGAACTCGGCACGGGTGCGGCTCACGAGATCGCCTCTCGCTCACGCGGCACGCCCAGGATCGCGAACCGGCTGCTGCGGCGGGTTCGGGACTACGCGCAGGTGCGGGCCGACGGCCGGCTCAGTGTGGCGGTCGCCCGCGCCGCGTTGGAGTTGTACGAAGTTGACCCGCTGGGCCTGGACCGGCTGGACCGAGCAGTCCTGGACGCGCTGTGTCGGCATTTCGGCGGGGGACCCGTGGGGATCACCACCCTCGCGATGGCGGTGGCGGAGGAAACCGAGACCGTCGAAGAGGTCGCTGAGCCATTCCTGGTGCGCCAAGGCTTCCTGATGCGCACGCCCCGTGGGCGAGTTGCCACCCCCCGCGCCTGGGAGCACCTCGGCCTGCGACCCCCTCAAGGTCCGGCTGACCTCTTCAGCGACGAGGCGCAATAGCCATCTACCGCGGGTCTCGAATGGGGATTCGCGGCTTGCGGCGCTAGGCTTCTGGGTCGGTGGAGTTCCGCCGGTTGATCCCGAACATTGAGGAAACGTACATGGGCGATCTAGGGTCCACTTTATTGATGGTTGCCATGATGGGCGCTGCGCTGTACTTCTTGATGATCCGGCCGCAACAGCGCCGGACCAAGGAGCAGAAGGAGGTGCTGGCCGCCCTGGGAGATGGCTCACGGGTGATGCTGGTTTCCGGGATCGTCGGCACGGTGAGGCACCTCGGCGAAAAGCAGGCCATCATCGAGGTCGCCCCCGGCGTTGAGATGACCGTCGTCAAGGCAGCGATTTCGACGCAACCTGTCGAAGATGAGTTCGAGTACGTCGACGAGCAGGAGCCCAGCGATGATGCGCTCCCCGTGGAGGCCGACGTAACCTTCGACCCGACTCCCCCCAGCCCCGAGGACACCACGCAGACCAAGAACTGACCAGTCCCTCGACGCAAGGCAATCGTGGCAACCACCAGCAGGAAACACGGCCATCCGGTCCGCACGCTCGCGCTGTTTGGGCTGTTGATCGCAGTCCTCTACGCCGTCATGGGATTTTCCGGTGCCTGGACGCCAAAGCTCGGGCTCGACCTCCGTGGCGGTACGACCATCACCCTCACCGCGGAGAACAGCTCCGGGAGCGGCACGGTCGATCCTGACAGCCTTGAGCTCGCCCGCACCATCATTCAGCAGCGGGTCGACTCCCTCGGCGTCGGCGAGACCGAGGTCACCACCAGCGGGGACCGCCAGATCATGGTCTCGGTGCCGAACGTGCAGGCCGACGAGTTGTTGAGCATGGTCGGACAGACTGCGCAGCTGAACTTCCGGAAGGTCTACGCGGTCGAAGCTGCCCAGGGCGCCGCCCCGGGGGCCACCCCTGGCGAGACGGTGGTCCCGGCCGCGACGGCGGAACCGACCAGCACCAACAAGCGCCCGGTTCCGCACCTTCCCACGCCGGTCCCCAGTCCCCGTCCGACAGCCCCGGCGGCTGAGCAGCCCGCGCTGGCAGACCTGTTGAAGTGGGAACCCAGCGACCGCGACACAGCGGACTTCAGCGCCTTCCAGTGTGGCGAGCCCTTCCCGGACGTATCCGACCAGCCGCTGATCACCTGTGATGACACCAACACGTACAAGTACCTGTTGGGACCTGTCCTCATCAAGGGTGAAGAAGTGACCCGGGCCCAGGCAGGCGTCCCGGACACCTCGGTGGCCTGGGTCGTGAATCTGGAGTTCAGCTCGCAAGGGGCGACGGACTTCAACACCGTCACCACCCACCTGTCCACCCAGGCAGCGCCGCTGAACCAGTTCGCGATCGTGCTGGACAGCACCGTCATCTCCGCACCGAGTGTCGCCAACCCGATCCCGGGTGGCCGCGCCGAGATCTCCGGATCGTTCACCCAGGCCAGCGCCACGCAGTTGGCGAACATCTTGTCCTACGGCGCACTGCCGCTGTCATTCGAGGTCTCCAGCGTCGACAACGTGTCGGCGAAGCTGGGAGGCGAGCAGCTCCAAGCGGGCATCATCGCAGGTCTGATCGGTCTCGGGCTGGTCGTGCTCTACAGCGTGATCTACTACCGTGGCCTGGCTGTTGTCGTCGTGGCGTCGCTCACCATCGCGTTCGCGCTCACCTACGCCCTCATCGTCCTGCTCGGCCAATCGATGGGCTTCGCTCTCAATCTGCCCGGCATCGCAGGCGTCATCGTGGCCATCGGTGTCACCGCCGACTCGTTCATCATCTACTTCGAACGAATCCGAGACGAAGTACGAGAGGGACGCAGCCTGCGCACCGCCATCGAGACGGGATGGGTTCGCTCCCGCAAGACAATCCTGATCGCCGACTCGGTTTCCCTGCTGTCGGCTGTCGTGCTCTTCGTGATCGCGATTGGGGCTGTCAAGGGTTTTGCGTTCACCCTAGGCCTGACGACGCTCATCGACATCGCCGTGGTGTTCTGGTTCACCAAGCCCATGATGACGCTCTTGGGATCCACCAAGTTCTTTGGCGAGGGACACCGTTTCTCCGGCTTTGAGGCCGAGCACTTGGGTGCTGCCAAACCACCCCTGCACCATGGCAATCGACGCCCGGTCAAGGCAGGAGGGGTCGCCTGATGTCTCGCGCCAACAGCATCGCGCACCGGCTCTATACCGGTGATATCTCTTACGACTTCGTCGGACGACGCAAGCTCTGGTACACGATTTCCGCGGTCATGCTGCTGATCTCACTGCTGTCCTTGATCATCAGGCCGCTGAACCTCGGCATTGAGTTCCGCGGTGGCTCGGACTTCCAGGCGCCGATCACCGTGACGGCGACCACCGTCGATGACGTCCGCACGGCCGTCGAGCAGCTCAACCTGCCCAAGAACGATGAACTCACCGTCACCACCATCGGCGGCGGGACTGTCCGCGTCCAGACCAGGGCCCTTGAGGTGCCCGAAGTCACGCAGGTCAAGCAGGCCATCGCAGCGGCGGCGGGAATTCAACCTGACGAGGTCGCGTATCAGCTGATCGGCGCATCCTGGGGCCAGCAGATCACGACGCAGGCATTGATCGCACTGGTCGTGTTCCTGGTACTGGTGATGCTGCTGATCTGGGGGTACTTCCGCGACTTCAAGATGTCGATCTCGGCCATCGTGGCCTTGCTGCACGACCTGGTGATCACGGTCGGCGTCTACTCGCTCGCCGGGTTCGCCGTGACCCCGGCAACCATGATCGGCGTCCTGACGATCCTCGGCTACTCGCTCTACGACACCGTGGTGGTCTTCGACAAGATCCGTGAGAACGTCGCAGACCTCGAACACACCCGGAGAACGTACTCCGAAGCTGCCAACCTGGCCGTCAACCAGGTGCTGGTCCGCTCGCTGAACACCACGATCATCGGGGTGCTCCCGGTGGCCGCCTTGCTGTTCACAGGGGCCTTCGTGCTGGGCACCGGTCCGCTGAAGGACCTGGGTCTTGCCCTCTTCGTCGGCATGATCGTCGGCGCCTACTCCTCGCTGTTCATCGCCACCCCGTTGTTGGCGCAGATGCGTGAGGCGGAGCCGGCGATGAAGGAGCACCGGGAACGGCTCGAGCGCCGCGCCGCCCGTGGCACCGCGAAGTCGGGAGCCCGGCATCCCTCGGCCAAGCCAGGCTCGGGGGAGATCGCCGGCCAGGCCGGCGCGGTCAAGACCGTCGCCTTGGCGGAGTCCGCCGACATCGTGGACGCCAGCCAGTTGGGCGTGTACTCAGCGGAGGAACTGCGGGATCAGCTGACCCGCACCCAGCACCAACGCCAGTCACGTAGCCAGCGAAAGAAGTAGTGATGAGCGCCAACACCGACCTGATCGCCGGACTGATCCGCGACGTGCCGGACTTCCCCAGGCCGGGGGTGACCTTCAAGGACATCACGCCGCTGCTGGCCTCGGCCCAGGGCTACCGGGTGGCGGTGCAGGAGTTGGCCGCCAGCGCCCCGGCAGGGATCGACGTCGTGGTCGGCATGGAGGCGCGTGGCTTCATCTTCGCCGGGCCGGTGGCGTTGGAATTGGGCGCCGGGTTCGTCCCCGTCCGCAAGCCCGGCAAGTTGCCCGGTGATGTCTACACCCAGAGTTTCTCGCTGGAGTACGGCCACGAAACGCTGGCCGTCCGCACCGACGCGATCAGGCCGGGCGCCCGCGTCCTGGTCATCGACGACGTACTGGCCACCGGGGGCACGATCGGGGCCACGGCGCAGCTGATCAGTCGCTTGGGAGCGACCCTCATCCACGTTTCGGTGCTCATTGAACTCAGCTTCCTGGGGGGCAGGGACTACCTAACCGGCTTCGGGATCTCCGAGACCTCCGCAGTCCTCACGGTCTAGCCCAGCATGCCCACACCGCGGTTCCGACCAGGCCAGTCCGACGGATCGTGGGCTGGTGACGCTCAGGTCAGGCTGCCGGTCCGCCGGTCCACGGCGTCCCGGGAGTTACTCAAGCGCATCCTGCTGGCTTTCGGCCTGCTGCTGGCAATTACGCTCATCGTCTACCTGGATCGGGACGCGTACATCGACAACACCGCCCACGACGGCGTCTCGCTCATCGATTCGCTGTACTACGCGACGGTCACGATGACGACGACGGGCTATGGCGATATCACCCCACTGGCACCCCACGCCAGGATGCTGAACGCCTTGCTGGTGACACCAATTCGGATCGCCTTCTTGATCCTGCTGGTCGGTACCACCGTCGAGGTGCTCGCCAATGAAGGAAGGAGGGCCATGATGGATTCCCAATGGCGCAAGACGCTGCGGAACCACACAGTGCTGATCGGCTACGGAACGATGGGCCAGAGTGCAGTCGCCACCCTGCGTCGCAATGGTGTCCCGAGCGAGAAGATTCTGGTGATCGACTCCAGCCCACAAGCGGTCGCAGCCGCCAACCGCCATGGGTACGCGGCCTTCGAAGGTGACGCTACCTCGCGTGAGCTGTTGCATCGGGCTGAGCTGCCGCGGGCCCGTGAAGTGATCATCACGGTGAACCGGGACGACACCACGATCCTTGCCACGCTCACGGTGCGTCAGCTGAACCGAGCGGCCCACCTCGTTGCCGCTGTCCGTGAGGCGGAGAACGTCGCACTGGTCCGTCAGTCCGGCGCTGACGCGGTCGTCACCACCTCCGACGCCGTGGGACGACTGATGGGGCTCTCGTCGATCAGCCCCCACCTCGGCACGGTTATCGAAGACCTGCTCTCCAGTGGCGAAGGTCTGGAAGTGGCTCAGCGGCTGGTCACCCGCGACGAGGAGGGCAAGAGTCCGCTGGACATCACCGGTGAGAAGGTGCTGGCGGTCATCCGGAACAAGACCATGCGCCGGTTCTTCGAGTCCGCTGCCGAGGTGCTGCACACCGGCGACGAAATCGTCGTGGTGCGGCGGTCGTCCAATGCACCCGAACGCCGGGGCGAATCGGGCGGCGGCGGGTCCTGATCTAGACTGTCGATCACTGGCTGGGAGGCGAAGGTGATTGAGGGAGTCCATGGACCCTACGGGGCTTCTGACGGCCTGCCCGGGGAGCCTCGGCCGGACTACTCACGCGTGCAGGCAACGACGGACCAGCCGCGGATGCGGATGCGGCAGATGTTGTCGCGGCTGGGTGCCCAGAAAGCGCCCCAGACGGTGGTGTTGGACCCCCTGCTGAGGGTGTTGCGGGCTCACCATCCCAAGGCGGACGTGTCGCTGATTGAGCGTGCCTACCGGACTGCCGAGCATTACCACACCGGCCAGTTGCGCAAGAGCGGTGACGCCTACATCACGCATCCGCTGGCGGTGGCGACGATCCTCGCCGAGCTCGGCATGAGCGAGTCGACGTTGTGCGCAGCCCTGCTGCACGACACGGTCGAGGACACCTCCTACACCGTCGCGCAACTCACCGTCGACTTCGGGGCGGAGATCGCCGCCATGGTCGACGGGGTGACCAAGCTCGACAAGATCGCCTACGGGGAATCCGCCAAGGCGGAGACCATCCGCAAGATGGTGCTGGCGATGAGCAAGGACATCCGGGTGCTGGTGATCAAGCTGGCAGATCGGCTCCACAACATGCGGACGATCGGCTACCTGCGGCAGGACAAGCAGATCGCGATCGCTCGCGACACCCTCGAGATCTTCGCGCCGCTGGCCCACCGGCTCGGCATGAACGCGATCAAGTGGGAGTTGGAGGATCTGTCTTTCTCGACCATGGAGCCCAAGATCTACGACGAGATCGTCAAGCTGGTGGCGGCGCGCGCCCCGTTGCGCGAGGAGTACCTGCGGATGGTCACCGAACAGGTGCGCGCGGACCTCGCCGAGGCTGGCATCAAGGCGACGGTGTATGGCCGTCCCAAGCACTACTACTCGATCTACCAGAAGATGGTTGTCCGGGGCAGGGACTTCGCCGACATCTACGACCTGGTCGGCCTGCGCATTCTGGTGGACAGTCCGCGCGAGTGCTATGCGGCATTGGGCATCCTGCATGCTCGCTGGTCGCCGCTGCCGGGGCGGTTCAAGGACTACATCGCGATGCCGAAGTTCAACCTGTACCAGTCGCTGCACACGACGGTGTTGGGCCCAGGCGGCAAGGCGGTGGAATTGCAGATCCGCACCCACGAGATGCACCGGCAGGCCGAGTACGGCGTGGCGGCGCACTGGAAGTACAAGGAGGGCAAGGCCGACGGCACTGAGCTGAATTGGGTGCAGCAGATCAGCCAGTGGCAGAAGGAGACCGAGGACCCGACCGAGTTCCTCGACACCCTGCGGTTCGAAATCGCGACCGACGAGGTTTTCGCGTTCACGCCCAAGGGCGATGTCATGAACCTGCCCCAGGGCGCGACACCGGTTGATTTCGCCTACGCCGTCCACACCGAGGTCGGACATCGTTGCATCGGCGCCCGCGTGAATGGACGGCTGGTTCCGCTGGAATCGGCGCTGTCCAGCGGCGACGTGGTGGACATCCTCACCTCGAAGGCCATCAACGCCGGACCGAGCCGGGACTGGCTCGGTTTTGTGAAGAGCCCGCGGGCCCGGGGGAAGATCCGCCAGTACTTCCTGCGAGAACGTCGCGAGGAATCGGTGGAGGCGGGCAAGGAGGTGCTCACCAAGCAGGTTCGCCGGGCCGGACTGCCCCTGCAGCGCCTGCTGACGGTGGAGCACATGACTGGCCTCACGCAGCATTTCCGGGTGCCGGACGTGAACAGCCTCTACGCCGCCATCGGCGAGGGCACCATCGGGGCTCAGGCGGTCGTCCAGCGACTGATCGCCTCTGAAGGCGGGGCCGAGGTTGTCGCAGACCTCGGCACCGAAGACGACCCCTTCATCGGCCACCACCGACGTAACCGCCACAGCGGGAACGAGGCCGGCGTGGTGGTCGAGGGCGACCCGAGTGTCTGGGTCAAGCTCGCGCGCTGCTGCATGCCTGTCCCCGGCGACGTCATCCTTGGCTTCATCACCCGCGAGAACGGAGTGTCGGTCCACCGGGTCGACTGCACCAACGCTCAGGACCTCACGGGCAAGCCGGAACGATTGGTCGATGTGTCGTGGGCACCAACCTCGGCGAGCTCATTCCTGATGGCCCTGCACGTGGAGGGACTCGACCGCACCGGAGTGCTTTCCGAAGTCACCCGGGTGATGAGCGATCATCACATTTCGATCCTGTCGGCGACCATGAACACCACGAAAGAACACACGTTCCGGTTCCGGCTCACCTTCGAGACGACCGACCCCAAGCACCTCGATCACCTGATCGGTGCGATCCGCAAGGTCCCGGGCGTCTACGACGTATACCGCCTGCAGCACTGATTGCCACGGTGCGCACCGCCACAGTGCCCGCCGCCGCAGGGCGCGCGTTCGGTCAGCGGTTGAAGTCCGCCAGGGTCTGTTTCGCCTGGTCGAGCCAGGTTTGGTAGGTCGCCACCGAGTCGCGTGCCTTCCCGGCGACGGACTGGTCGCCGCGAGCCTCGGCCTTGGCGATCTTCTCGTTGAGCTTGTCGATCTCGGCACTGAGCATCGCGACCGTCTCTTCGGCGCGTGCCCGCGCTTCGGGGTCGGTGCGGCGCCACTCGTCCTCTTCGGCCCGGCGCACCGCGGTCTCCAGCACCTTGACCCGTCCATCGAGGGAACGGATCTGTTCGCGCGGCACCTTGCCAAGCGCGTTGAACTTCTCCAGGAAGCTGCGGAAAGCCGCCTTCGCTTCCGCCAGGTCGGCAACCGGCAGGATGCTCGCTTCGGCGGCTGTGAGCAGCGCCTCCTTGGCGTCCAGATTGGCGCGGAACTCAGAATCCTGCTCAGACAACACCGACTGGCGCGCATTGAAGAACTCGTCCTGGATACCCCGGAACTCAGCCCACAGCGCGTCGTCGACGTCGCGCGGGGCCGGCCCGGCGGCCTTCCAGCGGGTCATCAGGTCGCGGAAGGCGCCGGCGGTGGGCCCCCAGTCGCTGGAGTTCGCGAGGCTGCGGGCTTCGGCGATGATCTTTTCCTTGGCGAGCTTCGCCTCGTCGCGCCGGGCGGCCTGCTCCGCGAACTGCGCCTTGCGGCGGCGGGTGTACGTCGTGCGTGCCGCAGAGAACCGGTGCCACAGGGCGTCATCCGCCGCGCGGTCGACCCGGGGGAGTGCCTTCCACTCCTCCAGCAGCGTTCGGAAGCGGTTCACCCCGCCTCGCCAGTCGTCACCCAGCGCAAGAGTCTCGGCCTCGGCGACCATCCGCTCTTTGGTGGCCTTCGTTTCCTCGTTCTGCCGAGCCCGCTCGGCCTTGCGTGCCTCCGATTGCTCGCTGAGCACCGGTCCCAGCGCATCGAGGCGGCCGACCAGGGACGCAAGGTCGCCGACCGCATTCGCGCGCAGCACGGTTTCTCGGACGCCCTTGACGCTGGCACGAGCATCGTCCGGCGACAGTGCACCGGACTTGACTCGGGTCTCCAGCAGGCGAACTTCGACGTCGAGCGCCTCGTAGCGCCTCACGTAGAAGCGCATCGCCTCAGCAGGGTCGACATCCGGAATCTGACCGACGCTTCGCTCACCGTCCCCCGTCAGCACGTAAACCGTGCCGTCGGGATCTACGCGACCGAAACTCGCCGGACCTGCGGTCTCGTTCATAGGTGCCATCTTGCCTGATCCGAGGGGAGAAGTGACAACGCGAACCCCCGGATCGAGGGCGATATGGTGGGAGATATGTTCCTCGCGTCCTTTCCCGCTGGCCCGTGGCAGGCCAACTGCTACCTCGCGGGAGTCGCCGCGGGGTCCGATTGCGTCATCGTCGACGCCGGAGTGGAGGCAGCTGAGGGCGTCCGCGCCCTGGTCAGCGAGCATGGACTGAACCCGGTGGCGGTGCTGGCCACCCACGGGCACATCGACCATGTCGCCTCGGCCACGGAGTTGGCGGACGGCTACGGCGTCCCGCTGTGGATCCATCGGGCCGACCGCCACCTGCTGACCGAGCCGGCCGCAGGAC
>JBAVKY010000321.1:0-12295 GCA_049688555.1 Propionicimonas sp. | reverse complement strand
CCTGGCCGAGTTCGAGAGCATCCTGATCGAATCGCGGGTGCGCGCCGACGAGATCGGAACCGTCACTCTCCACGCTTCGGCGGACGGGCGGCTGGCGGACCCGTCGACCCTCACCGCCCTGCGCGCCGCGCTCGCTGCGGACGACCTGTCCCGGGTCAGTGGGCCGATCGTGACCCGCGCTCCGTCTGCCACCTCGTCCCCGCGTTGAGATGGCCGGACCTGGTTGTGCCGCGCCGTAGGCTGTCGACGTGCGGAAATTCCTGATCATCGTCACGGCCATCGCTGGCGCCGGGTACGCAGCCTGGCAGTACTGGCAGGCGACCAATGAAGCCAATGCTCGGGCCTGGGCGACCGGGACGGACCAGGCCGAATAGCTCGGCCTCGGCGGCATCCGGCATCCGGCATCCGACTCAGGCCAGATCGTCGTCCTCGGAGTGCGGGGCCGGCTCGAGGATCCGTCCCATGGCCTCGCCGACCGCGGCCGCATGGTCGGGCGGATCATCCAGGCTCCCCAGGCGTCCCGCCAGCTCGTGATCTTCGGAATTTGCCCACAGCAGCAGGTCGTAGGTCTCGAAGCTGACTTCGGTGACGTCATCGCTGTGGTCCACCTTGATCACCAGCGTGAGCCTCTCCGGCGGCCACGACTGCCGGTAGGAACGTCGGATGTCCGTCCAGGGGTACTGGCGAACGAACCAGTCCGGCCCGGCTTCGAACAGGACGGCCGCACCGCCCTCCGGATCATCCTCGACGGCGTTGAACTCGAAACCGTACGGCGCCAGCTCATCGGTCAACAGGTCGATGTAGTCCTCGGGCAGTTTCACGCAAGCTCCTTCGACGCGACGCGTGGAGCATAGGGGACTCGAACCCCTGACCTACGGCTTGCAAAGCCGCCGCTCTACCAACTGAGCTAATGCCCCGCGGTGGACCATTCTGGCACGTCCGCAGCCCGCCCGCCGAAGCCGGGCGGCGGCCAGCTGGAATCGACCTACTACGCTTGGACCCGTGTGGTCCACACGCGAAGCGGCATCTGCCGCGGCGTCAGCAGACTGTCGAGGACATCAATGGTTAATCCGAAACGCGTATCTACCGGCCGACCGGCCAAGCAGAAGAAGAACCCCTGGCTGCGGGTCCTGACCTGGTTCGGGGTGGCGCTGCTCAGCCTGGCCCTGATCGGAGGCATCGCCTTCGGGGTGCTCTATGCGACGGTCAAGATCCCCGACCCCAATGCCGACTTCCAGACCAACACCACGTTCGTCTACTACCAGGACGGCAAGAGCCAACTCGGCTCCTTCCAGATCCAAAACCGGCAATCCATCGCGTTCGCCGACATGAACCCCTACGTGAAGGATGCGATCGTCGCGGCAGAGAACCGCACCTTCTGGACCGACCCCGGCATCTCCATCCCGGCGCTGTTCCGGGCGGTGACCACGGCGATCGGGCCGGAGCAGGTCGTCGGCGGCTCCACCATCACCCAGCAGTACATCAAGGTGCTGTACCTGAGCCAGGAGAAGACGCTGTCCCGGAAGGTCAAGGAGATCATCCTGGCGGCCAAGATGGGGCAGCAGCTCAGCAAGGAGCAGATCCTCGAGGGCTACCTCAACACCGTGTACTTCGGACGGGGTGCCTACGGGATCGAGGCGGCCAGCCTCGCCTACTTCGACAAGCCGTCGGCGAAGCTGAACCTCGCCCAGTCGGTGGCCCTGGCGGCGATCGTGAACTCGCCGGGAAACCTCGATCCGCGTAACGGCGACAAGCAGGCCGCTGACCTGCTGGAGCGTTATCAGTACACGCTCAACGGCATGGTCGAAATGGGCACGATCACGCAGGCCCAGCGGGCCGAGATCTACGACAAGCTGCCGAAGTTCCCCAAGATCGCCACCGACTCCCGCTTCGGCGGGCCCAAAGGCTTCCTGCTCAAGATGGTCGAAACCGAACTGGCCGCCTCGGGGCTTTCCCCGGAGCAGATCAGCGGTGGCGGGCTCAAGGTCGTCACGACCTTCGATGCCGACGCCCAGGACGCCATCGTCTCGGCGGCACAGTCGATGACCCTGCAGGCCGCCGGGGGCAACAAGAAGGCTGCCGCCCAGTTGCACGCCGGGGTCGCGTCCATCGACAACGAAACGGGCGGGGTGCTCGCCCTCTACGGCGGCACGGACTTCGTGAAGAACTCCCGCAACTGGGCCACCACGACCAGCCCCACCGGATCGACCTTCAAGCCCTATGCGCTCACCGCTGCCTTGCGCGAAGGCTGGACGTTGAACGACCGTCTCGACGGCAACACCCTCGACCTGGGTGGCGGCACGGTGGTGCACAACGCGGGCGGTGCGAACTACGGGACGGTGAACCTGCTGACGGCCACCACCAAGTCGATCAACACCGCCTATGTCGACCTGACCACGCAACTGGCTGGCGGCCCTGATGCTGTCCTCCAGGCGGCCAACGATGCGGGAGCCCCCACGGTCGAGGGCTGGCAACCGGTGGCCACGGCCGCTCTGGGAACGCCCGAGGTCAGTCCGCTCTACCAGGCTGCCGCCTACGCGACCTTCGCCAACCAGGGCGGGCGGATCACGCCACACGTCGTGAGCGAGGTGTTCGACGCGGACGGGAAGCCCCTCTTCGTCGCCAACACCACCAAGGCGCAGGGCATCGAACCAGACGTCGCCACCGACGTCGCGTATGCGCTGTCCAAAGTCGCCCAGGACGGCACCGGCTCCCGCGCCTCGGCGCTGGGCTATCCGGTGGCAGGCAAGACCGGAACTGCCTACTACTCGAGAGACGGTGCCAACAAGACCGTGGCGGCGTGGTTCGTGGGCTTCACCCGCCAGATCACGACCGCGGTGATGTACGTCCGGGGTGACGACGGGAACGATGACCTGGGCAACAGCTTCTACGGCTCCGGCTACCCTGCCATGACCTGGCTGGCCTACATGAGCAAGGCGATGGACGGCAAGGAGAGCCTCGCCTTCGATCCGCCCACCGACCGGGTCTCCACCCACACCCCGACGGCCAAGCCGCGCGAGACCAAGAAGTCGAACGGGGGGTCGACTTCCAAGTCGACGAAGTCCTCGAACCCGACGACCGAGCCCACCCAGACCAGTGACCCGGGGCCGACGGAAACCACCGCCCCGGAGCCGACCGAGACCCAACCGGCTGAACCGACCCAGACCGCACCTGCCGAAGCGCCATCCTCCAAAGCCACCTAGGATCAGTTGTCGTGTCGATTCCCGCGTCCGCGCCGGCTCGCCGCTTCGGACGCGCCGGTCGGCATGCCGGACGCGGTGGGCCGTGGCTCGCCGCGGGCCCGTGGGCGATGCTCGCGCTGACGCTCTCGTGGCTGGTGCTGATGCTGCGGCAGTTGCCCTGCCTGATCAGGGGCGGTGACTACTTCCCTGCGATGTGCTACAGCGACATCACGGTGCTGTTCTACTGGCGTGGCATCAGCGAAGGAAAGGTGCCCTTCCTCGAGGCGGACCTGGAGTATCCGGTGCTCACCGGAGCCCTGATCGATCTCACCCGCCGCCTCACCAACCTGCTCGGCGGTCAGACCGCGCCGGGTCTTTCCGCAGAGCAGGTGGCCAGCTCGGCTGGGCTGTTCTTCGGCGTCAATGCGTTCGTGCTGTTCATCCTGTTCGGGGTGCTGGTATGGACGCACCTGAAGCTCTCGCGGCCGTGGGACGCCCTGATGATCGCCGCGTCCCCGGCGATCATGACCGCCGGGCTGATCAACTGGGACGCCCTGGTGGTGGCCCTGACCTCACTGGCTCTGCTGGCCTGGTCGCGCAAGAGTCCGGGCTGGACGGGGTTGTGGATCGGTCTGGGGATCGCCGCGAAGCTCTACCCGGTGCTGCTTCTGGTACCCCTAGCGGTGCTGTGCCTGCGGACCAGCCGCTGGCGGGACTTCTTCATCACCGTGAGCACCACCGTCGGCGCGTGGGTGGCGGTGAACCTGCCGGTCTACCTGCTGGCCCCCCAGGGCTGGATCAACTTCTGGACCTTCAACGTCGACCGCGGCGGAGACCTCGGTTCGGTCTGGTACGTGCTCAGCCTGGCTGGAATCGAGTTGCAACGGGTGTCGCTGTGGGTGGCGACGCTGATGGTCGGAGGAACGCTGGCGATCTGCCTGTTGCTGCTACTGAGTAAGCGGCGGGCCCGGCTCAGTCAGGGCGTGTTCCTGATCGTCGCGCTGTTCCTGATGCTCAACAAGGTGTATTCGCCGCAGTACGTGCTGTGGCTGCTGCCGCTGCTGGTGCTCGCCAGGCCTCGGTGGCGGGAGTGGATCGTGTTCTCGATCGCGGAAGCGCTCTATTTCGTGGCGATCTGGGCGCACCTCGACGGGGTGCTGTACCCCGGGGCCGGCTCTCAGGAGCGGCTGTACTGGCTGGCCGTGGGACTCCGCGTCGCAGTGCAGTTGTGGCTGTGCCTCCTGGTGGTTGTCGACATCGTCAACCCGCGGCGGGACATCGTCCGCGCTGACGGCGCCGACGACAGCGACGGTGGCGTCTTCGACCATGCGGTGGACGCGCCGTGGCTCCAGCGACTGCGGGCTGCCCTGGTCCGTGGCTGACGTGACTCACTTCGCGGCCACGCCTCGTGGGATCCCGAATCGTGGCACCCGCTGGGCCGACGGCCCCCGCCTGATCGTGCAGACGTGGGTGGGTACCCGACTGCTCATGGGCGGTGTCGTGGTCTGGCTGATGGTCACCGAAGGACGCACCCCTACTCAGATGCTGGCCAACTGGGACGTCGCCCATTTCCTGGCGATCGCCGCTGAAGGGTACGCCGATCCGCAGGATGTCGCGTTCTTCCCTGGCTGGCCATTGGTCTTGCGATTCTTCGCAGGCTTGGGAATCCCTATGCTCTTGGCCGGTGTGCTGCTGGCCCTCGCGTTCAGCGGCGTCGCCGCGGCCGCGCTCTACCGGATGGCCGGGACGAGCGCAGCGGTGGCGTGGCTGCTGGCACCCGTGGCCATCTTCACCGCGGTGCCCTATACCGAGTCGCTGTTCTGCGCGGCGGCCTTCTGGGCGTGGGAGCGGGCCCTCTCCCGGCGCTGGGGGCAGGCGGCCGCGCTGGCGGCGGTGGCCGCGGGCGTGCGGGTTTCCGGGGTCTTCCTGATCGGAGCGCTCGCGATCCTCGCGCTCAGCCAGTCCGGACCAGCCCTGGCCCGGCTGCGGCGACTCGCCTGGCTGGCGCTGCCGTCCCTCGTGGTGGGCGCCTACCTGTGGTACCTGCGCGGCCTGACCGGCAGCTGGACGGCGTGGTACCAAGCCCAGGCGGACGGCTGGTCGCGCGGGTTCACCCTGCCCTGGGTGTCCCTGCAGCAGACGCTCGAGGCCACCCTGCCCGGCGCTTACCCCGACCACCCGGAATGGTCCTGGGTGTTCCGGGCCGAACTGGTCTCGATGGCCGTCGGCCTGCTGGTCACCCTGGTCATGCTGGCGCGACGGCGTTGGGCCGAAGGCGCGTGGGTGGGGGTGCAGGTGGCGGCCTTCGCGACCTCGTACTGGTTCATCAGCGTGAACCGGGCGGTGCTGCTGTGGTTCCCGCTGTGGATCGGCATCGGACGGCTCGCCGAGGGAAGGGGACAGCCCCGGCTGGCGCATCGGCTGACCGTTGGCGCGGCGGTGGTGGCCGCGCTGGCCGTCCAAACGGTGTGGTCGTGGCTCTACCTCACCGGACGGTGGGCTGGTTGACCCCTGCTTCTCGGTGACTCACCCAGGGTCAGTAGCCGATCGCGTCCAGCGTTTCGCGGATCGCGGCGGCGGACTTCTTCAGCATCGCGATCTCGTGCGCGTCCATCGGGAACTCGAAGACCCGCTCGATGCCGCCAGGTCCGACCAGGCTGGGGACGCTCAGCGCGACGTTCGACACGCCTCGGTAGTTGGTGAGCGTGCTGGAGAGCGGCCAGATCTTGTTCTGGTTGCCCAGCATCGCCTCCACCAGCCGAGCACCTGCCAGGCCGATCGCGTAGTTGGTGGCACCCTTGCCCTCGATGATTTCGTAGGCGGCATGCGTGGTGTCGTAGGCGATGCTCGCCAGCAGTTCTTCGGTGAAGATGCGCTTGCCTTCAGGGTCAGTCCAGTCGCGGATCGGGATCTGCGCGATCGAGGCACTGGACCAGATTGGGAACTCGGTGTCCCCGTGCTCCCCGAACATCGCCGCATGCACGTTCGAGAGAGAAACGTTGGCCTGCTGAGCGATCGCCCACCGCAACCGTGAGGTGTCCAGCAGCGTCCCCGTGGACAGGACCCGTCCCACCGGCAGGCCGCTCACCTTCTGGGCGACCACGGTGAGGACGTCGCAGGGGTTGGTGACCAGTACCAGGACGGCGTTGGGAGCCTGCTCCAGCAGCTTGGGCACCAGGTTCGCAAGGATCCCCGCGTTGATACCGGCCAGGTCGAGGCGAGTCTGTCCAGGCTTCTGACGGGCACCAGCGGTGATGATGATCACCGAGGAGTCCTTGACCACCGAGATGTCGGATCCTCCGGTGACGACCGAGGTGGGGGTGAACTGGGTGCCGTGCGCGAGGTCCTTGACCTCGGCTTCGACCTTCTTGGTGTCGATGTCGAAGAGCGCGATCTGACGCGCGGAGCCGCGGATCAGGGACGCGTAGGCGATGGACGACCCAACGGAGCCGGCGCCGACGACAGTGAGCTTGGAATGGCCGAGGTTGACGGTTTCGACAGATTGGCTGGTCATGGCGTCGAGCCTAGCGCCGTCGGGCTTCAGCGGGGGAGGGGTCGCGCGGAGACATCGAGCAGGGAGCGCAGCAGCGTCGCCATGGCGGCGTTCCAGTCCTCCCCACCGGGCACCTGACCGCGCAGCATGGACTCCATCGCCACCCGTTCGCCGTAGGCGTCGAGCAGCGCCAGCGCGCGGTCCACCGGGAGGGCGAAGCCGGCGTATTGGCTCTGCAGGGCCTGGGCGATGGCTTCGGTGATGAGCTGGTTGACACCGAGTTCGGCCTGCATGAGAGCGCCTCGCACCGACGGGCTGCGGACCGCGTAGAGGCGCAGTTCCTGCCGCGCGAGCAGCCAGGTCGGTTCCAGGGGGTGGCTCACCTGGAAAGCGGTGATCGCCAGTTGGACGACGTCTTCAATGGACTGGCGTTCATCGGGCTCGCTGGGAAGTTGGGAGACCGCGTTCTCGACGGCGTGGGCTACCCGTTCGCCCTGGCGATGCAGCAGAGCCACGCACAGGGCGTCCTTGGTGGCGAAGTTGGAGTAGAACGCCCCGCGGGTGAAGCCGGCGAGCTCGCAGATCTCTTCGACGCTGGCGCCGGGGACGCCTCGTTCGGCGATCGCGACCAGCGCGGCGTCCATCAGCCTGTCCTGCGTGTCCGCCCTGCGGCGAGTGATGACTGTCATGCCCCCCCGTTCGTCGGTACACAAGCGTATCGGATACAGTTCCGTATCGGATACAGGTTCGTATCGGATACGATTGTGTCTTCATTTGTTCACGTTCGTGATCGCGGGGTCCGTCCGCGGCGGCAGGAGGAAGCAGATTGTCTGCCTATCTGTATCGCCTCGGCAGGGCCTGCTTCCGTTTTCGCGGACGGGTTCTGGCCGCGTGGCTGGCGCTGCTGGTCGTGCTGGGGTTGGCCGCTGCCGCCTTCGGTGGCAGCTATGACGATGCCTTCGAGATCCCCGGCGCCAGTTCGCAGATCGCGCTCGCCTCCCTCAAGGTCACCTTCCCCGAAGCCGCCGACGCCTCCGCCTCGGTGGTGATCGGAGCCCCCCCGGGAGACCGGATCACCAATCCGGACGTCCGCAAGGCCATCGAGGCCTATCTCGACGACCTGGACGCCCTGCCCTACGTCAAGGGGACCCAGTCGCCCTTCACCGAGTACATCGACGGCCTGATCAGTCCGGACTACCTGCACGCCCTCATCCGCGTCCGGGTGGAGGGGACGGTCTCCACGTTCACCGATGAGCAGCGCGCGGATCTCACCGAGCACGCCATGAAATTCACCGAGACCCTGCCGGGATCGACGGTCAATGTCGGCGGCGACGTCTTCTCGATCCACCTTCCCGAACTCACCCTCGTCGAAGGGCTCGGCGTGGTGGTGGCGATCATCGTGCTGCTGGTCACGCTGGGTAGCGTCGTGGCAGCCATGATGCCGATCGGCGCGGCGCTGGCCGGGGTCGCCCTGGGCGCCGCCCTCGTCATGATCGCCGCGGGGATCATTTCGGTCAGTTCCACCACGCTGATGCTCGTGGTGATGCTCGCGCTTGCGGTCGGAATCGACTATGCGCTGTTCATCATCTCTCGCCATCGAGACCAACTCGCCGAAGGCCTCGACGTCGAGGAGTCCGTCGCGCGGGCCGTCGCGACGGCCGGCTCGGCGGTGGTCTTCGCCGGGTTGACCGTCATCATCGCCCTGGTGGGGTTGAGCATCGCCGGCCTGCCGTTCCTCGCCGTGATGGGGGTCTTCACCGCTGTCACGGTGGCTTTCGAGGTTCTGTTGGCCCTGACACTGCTTCCGGCTCTGCTCGGTTACGCGGGTGAACGGCTGCGGCCCAAGCCCCGGGCGCCCGAGGCTGAAGTCGAAGCACGCTCGGGGCGCTCGCGGCACGGCGGTGCTTCGGCGTGGTGGGTCCGGGTCGTCACGAAACGGCCGCTGGTCACGGTTCTGGTGGTGCTGGTCGGCATGGGGGCGCTCGCGCTGCCAGCCAGGGACATCCAGCTCGCCCTACCCAATTCCGGACGGGCTGCGCCGGGAGCCCCGGACCGCATCACGTTCGACCTGATCACCTCCCAATTCGGGATCGGCTTCAACGGTCCGCTGGTGGTCACGGGTTCGATCGTCGAATCGGATGAGCCGATGGACATCATCGAAGGGGTTCGCGACGACATCGCCGCGATGCCAGGGGTCAAGCTGGTCGCCGCGGCACTTCCCAACGCCAACGCCGACACCGCCCTGATCCAGATCGTCCCCACCACCGGACCTGACGACCCGGCCACCGCTGACCTGGTCGAACGACTCCGTGCCCGACACGACGAGTGGCAGCAGCGGTTCGCCTTCGACACGGCCGTCACCGGTCTGACGGCCGCCCAGATCGATGTCACCACCCGCCTGCGGGACGCCTTGGCGCCGTTCGGGATCTTCGTGGTGGGGCTGTCCCTGGTCTTGCTGGCCATGGCCTTCCGTTCGATCTGGGTACCGATCAAGGCCGGATTGGGCTACCTCTTCAGTGTCACGGCGGCCTTCGGCGCGACCACCCTGGTGTTCAACAAGGGCTGGTTCGCCCAGCTGGTCAACCTGCCCGAACCCGGCCCGGTGATCAGCTTCCTGCCGATCATCTTGATGGGCATCCTGTTCGGCCTCGCCATGGACTACGAGGTCTTCCTCACCTCCCGGATGCGCGAGGAGTTCGTCCATGGCAATACCGACCGCTGGGTCGAGGACGGCTTCATCCACTCGGCGAAGGTGGTCGTCGCCGCGGCGCTGATCATGTTCGCCGTGTTCGCGTTCTTCGTCCCCTCCGGCATCGGGGTGATCAAGCCGATCGCCTTCAGCCTGGCCGCCGGGGTCGCGCTGGACGCTTTCCTGATTCGGATGACGCTCGGTCCGGCGGTGATGAAGATGATGGGCGAGCGGGCCTGGTGGCTCCCGCGCTGGCTGGATCGACGCATGCCGGTGCTGGACGTCGAGGGCGAGGCGCTGGCTCACCAGGTCGGCCTGGCCGACTGGCCGACCGCGGACGCCGCTGCCGCGATCCATGCCGAGGGCCTCAGCGCGGAGGCGGGCGGGCAGCGTCTCTTCGCCGACGTCGCTATCGACCTGCCGCGCGGTGGCGTCCTGGTGGTGGAGGGCGAGCACGTCCAGCGGCTGGCCCTGATGTACGGCCTGTCGGGACGCCTGCGACTGAACGGCGGCGAGGCCAAGGTGATGGGACGAGTACTGCCGGAGGAGGCTCCCCTGGTGCGCCTCGAGACTCTCGTGCTGCAACCCACCACGGCTGGCTTTGAACGTGAGCTGCATCGCGGCCGTGGGCGGATCGTCTTCATCGACTCGGCTGACGAGTTGGGGGCGACGGCCTTCCAGGCACTGTCCCAGGCACTGGCCACGCGACCTGCCGATTCGGCCGATGGCAAGGACACCACCTGGGTGATCGGCATCATGCCGGGCACCGATGTGGGATCCATCGTGACGGTGCCACACGCCACCCTCGAGTTGACCTCCCACCTGGCGAGAGCTGCTTCCCAAGCAGGAGAGCGATGATCATCGAACGCGTCAATTCCCAACCCGCCCGCTGGACCACCCTGGTCGGACTCGTCCTGGTGCCGGTTCTGGTCGCTGGCGGACTGCTCTGGGCGGGGTGGAACTCCAGCAGCCGACTGCACACCGTCCAGGCTGCGGTGGTGAACCTCGACGAGCCGGTCACCATCGACGGGACGTACATCCCACTCGGACGGCAGCTGACGGCCAACCTGGTCGACTCCGATCGCGAGGAGAACCTCGATTGGGTGCTCGCTGACGAGGCAGGCGCACGGCAGGGTCTCGCCGCGGGTCGCTATGCGGCCATGGTGACCATCCCCAAGGAGTTTTCCGCCGCTGCGACGTCCTACGCCGGTGAAGCCGAGGACGCCGAACGCGCGACCATCCAGGTACAGACCTCACCAGTGGCGGGCATCGCGGACGCGACGCTCGGCAAGGTGGTGGCGCACAGTGCGGCCGCCACGCTGAACGAGACCCTCACCAGCACGTACCTGGACAACATCTACGTGGGCTTCAACGACATGGGTGAGCAGTTCGTCACCCTGGCCGATGGCTCCGCCGAGCTCGCCGACGGTACGGAGAAACTGGTCGACGGCATAGCGGAGGCCTCCAAGGGGGCTCTCAAACTGTCCGGAGGTTCAGCCGACCTCGCCGAAGGGCTGCAGCAGATGGCGTCCGAGACCGCAGGCCTGCCCAAGAACGTCCGCAAGCTCGCGAACGGGACCGGCCAGTACGTCGCCGGCGTCAACCAACTCGTCGATCAGACCCTCGGGTCGCTGGACGACCAGCGGACCCTCGCCGCGGGCGTGTCCCAGTTGGCGGCAGGCTCGAGTGACCTGGCGGGTGGGCTGCAGAGCTACCAGTCGGGCCTCGCCTCGGGGGCCGCCTCAGCTGCCGCGGGCGCCGACGGAATCGAGCAACTTGCCGCTGGTGTCGCCGGTGGCCAGGTTCCGGTGTCGCAGCTGACGGGTGCGGTCAACCAGGCCTGCTCGCAGCTCAACGCCACCGATGCCACCGCCGCTGACCTCGCACCGCTGTGCATCGCCTCCCTGCAGGGCGCCGCCGACGCGCTGCAGGGTGCAGCCGGGGGCCTCGACCAACAAGATCCCGCCACCGGGGAGAGCCTGAGGTCGGGCGCCGCCCAGTTGGCTGGGGGCTTGGGGCAGCTGTCGAGCGGCCTCACCGAGGCGGTGGCCGGCAGCGGTGACGCCGCGAAGCAGCTCAGGAAGCTCCGGGCGGGCGGCGGTCAGCTTGCCAAGGGCACCGACCAGCTCGCCGACGGCCTACCGGCCCTTGTCGACGGTATCGCGCAGGTTGCCGACGGCTCATCACAGCTGGCCTCCGGCGTGGACCAACTCTCGGCGGGACTGGTGAAAGCCGCCGCTGGCGGGAAGAAGCTGGCCGCCGGCAGCCGGGAGATGGCCGACGGCATCGCCGAGGGCAGGGACAAGCTGCCGGATTACTCGGCCGAATCCGTCCGGAAGAACCTGGCGGACGTGGTTGCCGAGCCACTGGAAACTGGCAACTTGCAAGGGGTGGCCACAGCGTCGGCGGGCTGGGCCAGCCTGCTGTTGGTGCTGTCGCTGTGGCTGGGGGCGATGGCCACGTACGTGGTGGTGCGGGCGGTCGGTGCCCACCTGCTGAACTCGTCGCGATCGAGCGCTTACCTGGTGGCTGAGGCACTGGTTCCCGGGTTCGCGGTGCTGGGCCTCCAGGCCATCGTGGTGACCGCCCTGGGGCAGCTCGCGCTCGGCTTGCCCGCGCCGAAGCTGCTGGCGGTGGGCGCCCTGATGGTGCTGGCGGGCGCCACGTTCGTGGTCGTCAACCACGCGCTGGTGGCCTGGATGGGCGGGATCGGCCGCCTGATCGCGATCGGATTCGCGGTGCTCAGCGCGGCGGCGGCGATGACGAGTGCGGCCCCCGCCGTCTTCGATTTCCTGCGGGCGTTCTCGCCGATCTCGCCGGCCCTGGACGCCATCCGAGCGGTGATGACCGAGTCGCAGGGTGCGGTGACCTCGACGTACGTCCTGCTGGGATGGTTCATTGCCGGGCTGTCAGCGAGTGCGATCGCGGTCG
>JBAVKY010000320.1:0-1725 GCA_049688555.1 Propionicimonas sp. | reverse complement strand
GACGACGCTGTTGAAGCCCCTCGAGGAGGTGTTGCAGGTGCCGGCGGACTGCGGGCAAGCGCCGTCCGTGATCGAGTACTGCGCCGCGGCGGTGGCCAGCGCCGCATCGAACTCAGCTTCGTCCGTTGTAGGCGCCAACCAGGACGTTGCGTCGCAGGCGTCGTTCCAGGTCGAAGCGGTAGTGGTGAAGGACCCATCGGGAGATCGAGTCGTCACCTGGATCCACCTCGGGGAACTGACTCACCTCCCCCTGACTGCTGGTCATGGACCAGCACGACCAGCATGGCGCGAATCGCCTGCTAGACCAACCATGCGCGGCATGGCGGTTGGGAGCGCGAAGGTCCAGCCGCCCCCAACCTCACCCTGACCGTGGACGTCGCCCAACGCCGGCCGGCGTGCGGCCGTCGTTCCGGGCAGGACCGGGAGTTCACGGTGCGAGGAGCCCGAGGGGGACGACCCCGATCCCGTCGGGACGCCGGTAGGCATTCGGGCCAGTGTTGACCACGATCGCGTCCAACAGCTTGTCGCCCATCCGGTCGGCCAGCCAGTGGAGGTGCTTGGTGTCGGGGTCGGCGACGGTGTTGGCCAGCTTGACCTCCACAGCCACAGCTCGGCCGTCGTCACGGATCACGACCAGATCCACCTCGTGGTCGCCGTTGCGGGTCCGTAGGTGACCGACAGTGGCTTCCGCCGCCTGCGCCGGCACCCGCACACACAACGTCGCTAACGACTCGAACAGGTGACGCAACAGGCTGCCTGATTGGGGTCCCACCGAGGTCCCGGCCCCATCCAAGAGGGCGTCCCGGTTGAGGCCGAGGATTCGGGCGGCGAGCGCCGGATCGGCCAGATGGTGCTTCGGCGTCTGACCCAGCCGCGTCAACAAGCTCCCCGAGGGCGCCCACGCCTGTACCGGGTCGAGCAGCCACAAGCCGGTCAACACGTCCCGGTAGCCGATCGACGTGGACCGGGCCGGTTTGTCGGCTGACCGGGGGTGGTGGCGTCCAGGATCTGCGCGTAGCTGGCCGTGGTCGACGTGGCGGCCGCGTAGGCCCGCAACCACTTCAGCATCGACTCCGGTTTCCGCACAGCCAGGCCCTGCTCGGGGACATTCCGATCGACCGCGTTGTGCAGGTAGGAGTCGAGCTGGAACCGCCGCGACCTCCCCACCAAGGATCGCATCGCGGGGAACCCCGAGGCGACGATCTCCTCCACGTAGTCACTCAAGGTCAGCGGGCACGATCCAGCCAGCGACCCCCGGCCGCCCGACAGCAGCCCGCGCAGGCTCACCGTCGGCTCGGACACACCGCGCTCGGACAACGTCATCGGACGCATCCGCAAGCGGCCGATCCGACCCGCCCCCGAGTGGGCCGTGGCTCCCGGCGCGGGGGTGGCGCTGCCGGTCAGCAGGAACCGGCCACCCGCCCGGTCGGCATCCACAGCACGTCTGACCACGTCCCACACTTCGGGGACCTTCTGCCACTCATCGATCAACAGCGGACGCCCACGCCCCAACACCTGCTCCGGCTCCGCAGCAATCGACTCCCGGACGGATTTGGAATCCAACCGCACCACACCGGCGACGCGCTGCTTGGCGGTCGTGGTCGTCCCGACCCCTTTGGCCCCGGCGATCGCGATCGCCGGAACCTGGCCGAACAGTTCATCCAACTCGTCATCCAGGATCCGGCGCACATACCTCATGCACAAACCAAGAAGCAGGACTCTAAT
>JBAVKY010000319.1:0-8880 GCA_049688555.1 Propionicimonas sp. | reverse complement strand
CTGGCTCAACGAGACCTGCTTTCCGGTCAGGTCCACCGCGGTGAAATCGGGGGCGGCCTCGCCTGCGGCGACCCGTCCCGCTGCCATGGACGCCGTGGGCGCGGCGCTGTCCGTCCGCGGCCACAGCATGGCCCCCAGCCCGGCCACGACCACAGTGACGACCAGCGCCACCACCGGCAGCCAGCGCGGGCCACCGGCCGGGGGCGTGGGGGTGCCCGGTGGCTGGTGCAGGGTGGTGCTCATCACGGCCTTTCAGGCGTAGGCGTGCAGCCCGCCGAAGAACAGGTTGCCGAAGTAGGTGAACAGGATGGCTAGGAAGCCGACGATCAGCAGCCAGGCGGCACGGTTCCCGCGCCAGTCGCGCACCACCCGAGCGTGCAGGTACGCGCCATAGATCAGCCAGGTGACCAGTGCCGCGGTCTCCTTCGGATCCCAGCTCCAGTAGTGGCCCCAGGCGATGTCGGCCCAGATCGCACCCAAGATGATCATGATCGTCAACAACGGGAAGGCGAAGACGACGCCGCGATAACCGATCTCGTCCAGCAGTTCCTGGCTGGGAAGGCCGCGCTGCGGGAGTCGCGGGGCCAAGAGGTAGAGCACACCCGCCCCGAAGGCCACCCCCGCCGCACCATAGGCGAGCACAGCGGTGACGACGTGCAGCGTGAGCAACAGATGGTTCTGCAGAGCCGGCAGCAGCGGCGCCGCTGTGGCGTCCGTGGTGGAGGCGTAGAGCAGCATCGCCAGAGTGATCGGCAGCACCAGCAGCGCCAGGGCGCGCACCCGATAGCGCCATTCGAAGTACACCTGGGCGGCGAGCATGCCCCAGGCGAAGGAGACGGCGAACTCGTACTGATTCGAGAACGGAGCGTGTCCGGTCGCGATCGCACGGGCCACCAGAGTGCCCGTCAACGCCACCAGGGCGAGCTGCACCAGCCGGCTGCCGTACCAGGAGAGGCCACGCTCGGGTCTGCCGGCCGAGGTCGCCGAGCCGCCCACCGCGCCCACCGCGCTCGGTGCGTCCGCCGCGCTAGAGGAAGCGCCCACCGCGGCTGGCTCCGGGACCGTGGCCACGGTGCGTCCCACGCTTCGGCGTAACGCGACTGCCGCGACGTAGGTCAGTGCAGCGAGCGCCACCAGGATGGTGGCCGCGGCCAGGCAGTACTGCGAAAACTCAAGCATGGGTCGTCGTCCTCTCAGCGTCCACGGCTCCCGGTTGCGAGTCGAGGATTGCGTTGAACTGCGTCGTGAAGGTCAACTCGTGGCGATCGGAGGAGGCCAACCGAAGTAACGCGCCGTCGGCCTGGGGTGTGACCCGCAGCCACAGCCGACGGTGTCGCAAGAACATGGTCAAGCAGGTGCCGATCACCAGCAGCAACGAGCCCGCCCACACCCACGGTGCGCCCGGGTCGCCCGAGACGATCAGGCCGGTGTACTTCTGCTCCCGCTGGAAGGTGTAGGAGAGCTTGCCGATGGCCGCGCTGGTGCCCTGGGTGAGCACCTGCCCGCCGATCGCCGACGTGGAATCAGCGGGGTAAACCTCGACCAGCAACTGTCCTGCGCCGATCTCAGCTTCGATCTTGCCGGAGGAGGGAGCGACCGCGTAGATCTCCAGGTTCCGCTCGCTCAGCGTCACCTTGCCGTAGACCCGCTCGCCGTCATCGGTCTGCCACTGCAGCGGAACCCCGCCTTCGAACACCACGCCCCCCGCCGGGTCTGCGACCTGAAGCACCGCCGCAATGCCATGGAAGGACTGATTGAAGGAGATTCCGTCGTAGCGCAACGGAGAATTCACCCGGACGGTCTGCGCCGCCACCTCCCGCCCGTCCTTGAACAACGCGAGTTCGCTGGCGTAGTCCGAGGGTCGCCCCTGTGGGGTGTAGGTGTCGGTGAATGAACGGGCCTCGATCGAGAGCCCGGTGCCGTGGCCGACGTCGGTGCGGGTGCCGACCGTGACCGTGAACTGGTCTTCGGTGAACCCGCTGGCGCCGCTGATCAGCACGCCTGCCATGATCAGGACGAACGCGATGTGGGCGGCGACAGTGCCGAACGGCGCCCAGCGGAAGCGATCGGCATACAGGTTGAGCCCTGGACCCCGCTCGTCTGCGATGATCCGGAAACCACGCTGGCGGAGCTCTTGGGCGATGCCGTCGAGGGCGAGCGCCGGTGCCAACGTGGTGGCCCGCTGGCCGTGCAGCCGGGCGTGCTCGAAGAACGCATCCGTGACGTGGGTGCGCGGCCGGGTCGCCTGGCGCCACAACAGCGGGGCCCGATGGAGCGTGCAGGCCAGGATGCTCAACGACAACATTCCGGCGGTGCCGCGGAACCACCAGGAGTCGAAGACGCCGAAGATGCCGAGGAAGGCGAGCGGATCCGTCCAGCCACGATAACGGGGCCGGACCGCGTCCAGCCAGGACGCCCAGGCCTGAGGGTCCGCCCGGACGTCGGCCGGGGCCTGCTGGAACAGGATGCCGAGCAGCGACATCGCACCCACGGCGAGGATGAGGATCAGCCCCGTGTTCCTGTTATAGAAGAAGGCGAAGACCCGATGCAGCACCTCGGGCAACGTCGGTTCGGGTAGCACGTCCGGGTCATCCACGGGACCTGGGCCGGTTGCTGCGGGCTCGCTTCGGAGTTCGGTATCGGATGACATGGACCTCACCTCACCTCACCTCGTCGCGCTGGGGCTGGGGCTGGGGCTGGCCGAGTTCAGCCGCTGCAGGTGGGCGGAGACGATGCTGGCGAGTTCGGACGTGGGCTCCAGTTCGATCACCTTGGCCCAGTGCTCCTGCACCTTGGTCAGGTCAGGCGGAGTGTTCCCCAGGTAGAGGAAACCGAGGTTGAAGTGAGCCTGGGCGGACGTGGGATCCAGCGCCACCGCCTTCAGCCAGCTCTTCTCGGCGCCAGGCAGGTCGTCGGTGTTGAACTGGGCAACGCCGAGGGACAGCCTGGCGTCGACGTCCGCAGGACGCAGGTCGACCGACTGCTGCCGCCACGGCAATGCAGCGGCGTCGTCGCCGGCGGCGTGGTAGAGCTCGCCGAGGGCTCTGATCGCCTCGGCGTCGGCGGGGTTGGCGGCGACTTTGGCCTTCAGTTCTGCCGCCTTGGCCTGGTCCACCGGCGGGGCGGCCGAGGGCGTTCCCAGCGAGGTCGGCTGCGCCACGCTCTGACTGCGATCGCCGAACTGGTAGACGCCATAGACGAGGACCGCGGCGAGAACGGCGATCAGCATCAACGTCGACGGTGAGAGCTTGCGCGCACGCCCCGGCCTGGCCGGGGTCGCGGCCGGACGGGGTGGTTCGTCCTTGTCCTCGAGTTCTAGGCCCAAGGATGCTGCCTGATGGCGAGCCCACGGACGCAGCGCCTTCGGAGCGCTGGCAAGGTAATCAGCCAAGAGGCCGCGGGTCTGCTCGTCCAACTCGACGCCAACTCCGTCGCTTTCGAGGTCGCCGTGGCCGGGCGCAGCGTCGTGTGAATCAGCGTTGTCCAAAGCGGGGTTGTCTGAATCGGGGTCAACAACTCGACGTTGAGTCATGTGAGGTCTATTCGTTGGCTCTTGGGTCCTCCCATTATCTCCTCAGGCGCGGATCCGGCAGCCGAATCAGGTTTCTTCCCCGCTACGCCCAACGGCGCCCGGCCATCGGGCCGGACGCCGTTTCGCGTGGAGCTCGGCTACTACTTGGTCGGAGTCGGGGTCACAGCGGCGGAGGCCGCCGGGCTTGCGCTCGGGGCTGGTGCGTTCGGATTCACCGTCGGGTACGGACCGGGAACCTCGGCTGGAATGACCCCGAACAGTGCCAGCTGGCCCTGCCGGCAGGCGTCCGTCGCGTCGTTCAGCACCCGGTTGGTGTATGCCGGAGCGTGGAACCCGCGGGAGTTCTCCGAAACCACGTAATCGACGTAGAACTGGGCGCGCCGCTGGAAGGCTCGGGCCACGTTCATCCGATCCTCCGACACCCCGCTGACCTTGGCCTTCTCGATGTCTTTGATCAGGGCGTCCAGGGCGTCGAACGAAACGTTCTTGGTGTGCTCGTAGCGCTCGTGGATCTGTTCGACCCGGCCCTTCATCTCTTCCTCGGTCGCGTGGTGGCAGGTCAGGCACGAGGCGTTGATCGACTCGGTGCTGACCATGGGGCTGCGGACCTGGTGATCGCTGATCTTCTGCGCTCCCACCCGCATGTAGGGCATGTGGCAATCGGCGCAGGTGACGCCGGCGCGTGCATGGACGCCCTGGCTCCAGGTCTCGTAGTCCGGGTGCTGCGCCTTGATCACATTCGCGCCGGTGAGCTTGTGAGTGAAATCGACCCAGCCGATCTCGTTGTAGTACTGCTCGGCATCCTCGATCTTCAGGCCGTGGTCCCACGGGAAGGTCAGCGTCTTCTCCGCGCCTGCGAAGTAGTACTCGACGTGGCACTGCGCGCAGACGAAGACGCGCTTGTCCTGTGACGTGGCGTCGCGGTTGACGTCGTAGTCCTTGATCCCCTGCCCCGCCTTGTATTCGGCGATGCCCGCGATGAACGCCGGACGGGTGATCCGCAGCTGCATCGTCTTCGGATCGTGGCAGTCGATGCAGGCGACCGGATGCTCCACCTTCGCGGTGGCGTCCTGGTAGGTCATCTTGTTCATCGCCGCGAAGCCCGCGTTGATGTCGCCGTTCCCCAACTCGTTCATCAGCACGTAAGTGGACGCATGGCAGTTGAGGCACGCGCCCGGCTGCTTGAACTGCGGCGACGTGACCCGCTTGGTGTACCGCTGGTCATCCAGCATCCAGTAGTGTCCGCGGGGTTCGCGATAGTCGACGGCGAACGCGTAGCCCTGCCACATGGTGACCAGTCGCGGGTCCTTCTCCAGCTTGCTCTGAGAGGTGAAGCTGCGCGGGTCGTCGGCGGTCGGCGTCCGGTTCTGGATGTCAGCAGCCGGCATCTCTTTGGTCTTCAGGTACGACTCGTACTGCAGCGGGAAGTTCTGCCCCCACACCGCCGGGTCGACGGTCTTGTCGTCCAGTTCGACCACCTTGAAGTACGGCTGGGCCGCCTCCTGGCGTTTCTCAACGATATTGACCAGCAGAGCTGTGATGCCGAGAGTGACCAGAGCGCCGGCGACCAGGCCGACGCCGATCCATAGCCACGTCCTGCGGCGGGGCTTCTCGGCTGCCTCTGCCGAGGGTGAGTCCTGGGCGGTTGCTTCGGGAGGAGGGTTGTTGTCACTCATCTCTCATCACCTCTTGTGACCGACGTCGCTGTGGCATTGCAGGCAGGAGATTCCCTGATCGTGGGGCCGGGCACCCTCGATGTCCTGCACCAGGTTCTCGTGGCAGTACAAGCAGGCATGCTCGGTGATCTCACGGTTGTGATCGCGAATCTTGATGTTTTGCGGGTAATCGCCGGTTGTGAACTTGAACGAATGCCAGAAACCGTTCTCGGCCTTGTTCAGGTACTTGTTGACGATGTTGTCGTGCGGGGAATGGCAGTCATTACAGCCCGCCACGTTCTTGTGCGAGCCCTTGGACCACGCCGTGTACTGCTCGCTCATGGCGTGACACTGGGCGCAGGTTTCTGGTTCGCTTCCGAAGTAGGCGGCACCGCCCGCATAGCCGAACGTGAAGAGGCCTATCCCGAACAGGATGCCGAACAGCCCCGCAACCACACCGGCGAAGATGCTGTGGGTGTTGATGAAGGCCAGCACCGAGCGAAGCCAGGAGCGAGCGCCGCCCATGTCATCACCTCGTCCCGCCATTGGAACCGGTTGTGGCCTTACCCGAGGGGCGCAACCCGCCCATCAAGCGCAGTCTGCCAACTTATCCGGGGGGGCACATCTGCCGAAGGGTATGCCGGGGGGCACAGCTTGGGGTCCAACCTCCGGCGGTCATGTGCCTCGTCGAGGATCCCCGCGCCGGTAAGGCCGTTGCGGACGAGGTAGGCGGCCGCCTGAATCCGGTTGTCCACGTTCAGCTTCCGCAGGGAGTTGTGGACGTGGTTCTTGACGGTGCCCTCAGTGATCGTCAGCCGCGACCCGATCTCGCGATTGCTGAACCCGCGGGCCACCAACCGCATGATCTCCAGTTCGCGCTGGCTGAGCACCTGGGCGTGCGTGATCGTCGGCGAGCTCCCTGGCTGGGAACGCAGGCCTGCCAACAACCGTCCGACCAGGGCTGGCGAGATCGGCATCTCGTCGCGCATGGCCGAGCGGATCATGGCGTACAGGCCCTCGGGAGCCAGGTCCTTCAGGAGGAACCCGTGTACCCCGAGCCGGATGGCACCGAACAGGTGCTCATCGTCGACGCTCTCGGTGAGAATGATCACCTTCGCGCCCGGCAGTTCGGCCAAGATCAGTTCGGCTGCCGCCAGACCGTCCAGCGCGGGCAGTTCGACATCGCTGACGATCACGTCCGGACGCAGCTCACGGGCCAGATTGACCGCCTCCAGCCCCGTGCCGCAGGCCGCCGCCACCGACAGGTCGGGCTGCTCGTCGATCAGCTCGGCGATGGCGCGCCGGAAAAGCGGCTGGGCGTCGGCCAGCAGGATGCGAATCGGTCGTTTCATGGTCTCTTTCGGTCACCGCGCACCGTTGCCCGGATCGACCGTTGTAGCCCTCAGCCTAGGAGGAAAGGCACACCGGGATCGGCGTTTGGCTGATTCGATCGGCATATGCCGGCGTCCTGCGCTTGACCAGGCATCGGGCCCGCAGCAGAGTGCCTGCCATGGCAGCGCAACCGACGATCCCGTCCGGCCCCGACCGTCCGTTGACGATCGTCCACGGTGGCACGCTGGTCACCGGTGGCGAGGGCAGACCTGACGCCTGGGTGGCGTTCGGGCCCGATCGAATCGTGGCGGTCGGCGACGGCGACGGCTGGCGCCCGCTGGCGACGGCGGAGGCCACCGTCGTGGCAGCCCGGGGACGTTTCATCACTCCGGGCTTCGTCGACCTCCACGGCCACGGGGCCGGCGGCCACGCCTACCAGGACGGTCCCGACGCCGCCCGTGCCGCCCTCGAGGTGCACCGGTCGCACGGCACGACCCGGTCGGTGCTGTCCCTGGTGACCGCGGAGTTGGACGACCTGTCGGCCCAACTGGCCCAACTGGCGCAGCTGACCCGTGCCGACCCCCTGGTTCTTGGCACCCACGCCGAGGGGCCGTTCCTCGCCGAGTCGCACCGTGGTGCCCACGACCCGGGGCTGCTCCGCGACCCCACCGCGGTCGACGTCGCCCAGGTGATCGCCGCTGCGAACGGCACCCTGGTTCAGGTGACGCTGGCGCCAGAACTGCCGGGTGCCTTCGACGCCATCACGACCTTCCGCGCTGCCGGCGTCCGGGTGGCGATCGGCCACACCGGTGCCGACGGAGTCCTCGCCGCCCGCGCGTTCGCTGCCGGTGCGTCCCTGCTCAGCCACGCCTTCAACGGTATGCGCGGCATCCATCACCGCTCGCCCGGCCCCGTCCTGGCTGCTGCCGCCAACCCGGACGTGACGCTCGAGGTCATCAATGACGGCATTCACGTCGCCCCCGAGGTGGTCGCGCTGCTCTTCCGACTAGCGCCGGGCCGTGTCGCCTTGATCACCGACTCGATGGCCGCCACAGGCTGTGGCGACGGCGAGTACCGGTTGGGCTCCCAACGCGTGATCGTGCACGACCACGTGGCGAGGCTGACCGACGGGGCGCTCGCGGGTTCGACACTCACCATGGACGAGGCCGTCCGCAGGGCAGTGCGGAACGTCGGGCTGCCGGTCCCCATCGCGGTGGCGGCCGCGACCGAGGTCCCCGCCCGCGCGATCGGGCGCGCCGATCTCGGACGCCTCGAGCCCGGGGGCGCAGCCGACGTGCTGGTACTGGGACCCGATCTGCACGTTGAGCGCGTCTGGGCGGGTGGCCTTGAGCAGCCTGCCTACGAACCGGGGACGTAGGCGACGTGGGTCAAGCAGGGGTGCCGGCGATGTTCACATGCCACTGGACGCCGAACTTGTCGACGACCAGTCCATAGTCATCGCCCCACATCTGGCGCTCCAGCGGCATGGCGACCTGCCCGCCGTCGCTCAGGCCGTCCCAATAGCCACGCAGTGCGTCCGCGTCGTCGCCGGACAGGCTGATCTGTAGGTTGTTGCCCTGCTGCAACGGCTCACCCATGCCCTCGAGGGTGTCACTAGCGAAGATATGGAAGCCGGCGGGAGTATCCAGCGCGGCGTGCATCACGCCGTCGGCGTCCATGCCGGAGTCGCGGAAAGTCATCACCTGCGGCTCGCCGCCGAACACGGACGCATAGAAGCCCATGGCCTCAGCGCAGTTTCCATTGAAGGTGATGTAGGGGTTGAGCTGCTGAGCCATGGGCACTCCTCGCGCAATCGGAAGTGCCGATCTTCGCAGATCCCCACCCACAAAACCAGAGCTACTGGCGCGTACCAGGGGGCAAGCACGCGCCCCTACAGATCGATCAATGCCGCGACACGACGAAGTCGGAAGAGCTGGGAGAGCCCGCGCCGGAGGCTACTAGTGCCTCGCATTGGCCCCCGGCGCGGGCGGCCTATTGTCTCCGGGCCGCTGCCCGGGTCACGTCGCTCAGGGTCGGGTCATGGCGTTGCGCTGATCTCGCCGCAGATGCGGTCCAATGCGTCGGCTTCGTCGAGACCATCCGCGATGACAGTGATCTCGGCCCCCGCCGGGGCTGCCAGGGCCAGGATCTGGATGGGATCGGCGAGCGAGGCACGGCGCCCGGCGTGCCGGATCCAGATGGAGGAGGCGAAGCCGCCGGCGATCCGGGTGAGCTGGTGGGCCAGTTGGGCGTGGAGGCCTTGGGGGTCGCCGACGGTCACGTTCCGCAGCTGCATGGGTGGTTCAGTCCTGGATGGTGATGGTGGATCCGATGGTGAGGTTGGGTGCGGCTCCTTGGACG
>JBAVKY010000318.1:0-5428 GCA_049688555.1 Propionicimonas sp. | reverse complement strand
CACAGCCAAGAGTGTCCGCCACCGTTACGGTGGGCGGACCCTCTTGGCAGGTGCCACGGTTCGGCCAGTTCAGCCGGGCATCGTGGTGAACTTCTCGGGCGCCGTGATGCTCACCGGTTCGTTGATGTCGTCCATGGTGCCGACCATGGACACCGGCGTCTTGCCTGACTCGATATCCATGGCGTACTTGCGCAGGTGGTTGTCCGCGTCAAGCCAGACCTCATAGTCGAACGAGGCAACCTCGGTGTCGGTCGTGCCCCCGAGATCCTTCAGCGCGTCCCCGTTCATGGTCATCCGGTAGTGCCTGGTGGCTACGCCATTGACCGACTCCTCACCGACCAGTTCCACCTTCTCGATGGAGGACTTCGATTCCTCGGCCCACGACGTCACGTCGACAGTGACTGACTTGGTGTACTGCGCCGCGGCCGACTTCGACAGCTTGTACCACGCGCCGGCCAGATCCAGGAAGTAGTCACCGTCCACGACCACCAGTTCCACGGTCTGACCGGCAACAGAGACCTTCAGCTGCATGTTCTTGTGCTGGCGATCGGTCTGATCGATGACGCCGGACGAACTCATCGAGGATTCCTTGCCCGCCTCGGTGAAGCCCATTGTCGTGTTCACCGTGAAGGTGTTCAGCGAGTCGTTCGCCTTCACCATCTGGTCGACGAATGAGACCACCTCAATCGAACCGGACGGGGGCACGCTGTTGACCGGTGCGGACGGGGTGGCCGCAGCGCCAGTCGCTACCTTTGCCGGAGCCAGGGCCGGAGCCGAGCATCCGGACAGCAGCAGGGCCCCTGCGGCGAAACCCGCGAGAGCGCGAGTTGAGATCATGGCGTTTCCTCCGGTGAAGAACGGGTGGGACGACAGCAACCCTACCGACGCCGCCGTCCGCTACCTGCGCGGTCCACCCCGGGCGGGAGGGTTCGACTGGGCCCAACCCGCCGCCGCTCAGGGTCCAGACGAGTAACATCGGCAATGCTCGGCCACGCTGTGGCTGGGTCTTCCTGACCCCATGATTCCGGAGATCGCATGAGTCCTGATCAGATCACTGTCCGGTTGTGCACCACCGAGGATCTGGACGCGCTACATGCCCGAGAGACCCATCCGACCGCTCGCCACGCGCAGCGCCATTTCGATCGGCAGGTCGCAGGGATGGGGCTGTTCGCCGTCGCCCAACAGGGTGATTCCTTCGTGGGGAGCTGCGCGTTGGACTGCGATCCGGAGAACAAGCTCTGCCCCGAGCTGCTGAGCCTGTGGGTCTACCCGGAATACCGCCGCCAGGGCGCTGCCCGCAAACTCACCACGTTCCTTGAAGAACAGGCCGCGGCCCTCGGCTTCGATGAGGTCTTCCTGCGGGTCAATCCCGAGAACGAGGCCGCGATTCCGATGTACATCGGATTGGAGTACTCCCCCACCGGCGACCACCAGCTGACGGCGTACGACATCGTGGATGCGGACGGCGTGCACCACGCCACCGAGCAGTTCGACGCGGTCTACCGCAAGTCGCTGCGGACCCGCTGAACTCAGGCGGGGTGCTGCCCCCGAGCGATCCGCAAGGTCAGCCGGTGAGGATCCGCCGAATCCGGTCGACGTCGTCATGCATGGTTTCGACCAGGTCGACCACGGAATCGAAACGGATCTGACCTCGCAGGTAGTGGATGAACTCGACCGAAACCGGAACGTCATAGAGCTCCAAGTCATCACGGTCCAGCACGTAGGACTCCACCCGGCGCGCGACCCCGTCGAACGTGGGATTCGTCCCCACCGAGATCGCGGCCGGAAGTGGGGTTTGCCGCGTGCCCGCCGGGAGCGGCTCACCACGAGGACCACGGTGGTCACGTCGGATCAGCCACCCGGCGTACACACCGTCGGCCGGGCAGGCGAGCTTCGGCGGAACGGGCAGGTTGGCGGTCGGAAAGCCGAGCGCCCGTCCGCGCTGGTCTCCGCGAGTGACCACTCCGCGGAAGGCGAAGGGGCGTCCCAGATGCTCCATGGCGTGCCCGACATCACCGCAGGCAAGCGCGAGCCGGATCCGAGAGGAGCAGGTCTCCTCGTCTCCAAAGCGGACCAGCGGGAGCGAGTCCACGATGAAACGATCGCCGGCCAACTGCTGCAGCGAGGCGACTGTTCCGGCAGCGTGGTGGCCGAAGCGGAAGTTCGCCCCCACCACGACGCGGGCCGGGTGCAGCGGCACGAGGATCTCTTCGACGAACCTCTCCGGTGGCCAGGAGGCGAAGTCGTGGGTGAACGGGATGACCTCCACCCGGGTCGCCGCAGCGCTGGTGAGGCGCTCCACACGCTCTTCGAGGCTGGTCAGGAGCATCGGCCCAACCTCGGGCCGCAGCACCGAGACCGGGTGAGGCCAGAAGGTCACCACGACCAGCGGCAGACCGGGTTCGCGACGCTTGGCCTCGGCCAGGACTGCCTGGTGGCCAGGGTGGACGCCATCGAAGTTTCCGATGACCACAACCGAACGCTCCACTGATCACTCCTCTTCGCCGGCGAACCTCGCCGAGCGAGATCGGGGACCACCCTACCGGCCCGCTGGTCACTCGACTGAAGGGGTTCGGTCACCTCAGGCCAGCACAGCCACCGGAACCGCGCGATCTCCTTCGGGACGGTACAACGCCAGTAGCTCGGATCCGTGGACGAGCGCCGTCGGCGAGGCTGGCAGCGTCAGCTCCAGGGGCCGTCCGAAACCGATGTCGCGGGCCTGCTCGTCATCGACGTCAACCACGGCGAAACTGCGTCGGGCCACCTCAGCCATGCCGATCAGCGGGACGAGTCCAGCCTCGATGGGCCGATCGCCCGCCAGATCGGACGGTTCCAAGTGCGGCTCGCCCAAGCTGAAACCACCGACTCGGGTGCGGCGCAGCGCGGTCAGGTGCCCGCCAACGCCCAGATCGTTGCCCAAGTCACGGGCCAGTGCCCTGATGTAGGTGCCCGAGGAACAGTCGACCTCGACGTCCAGGTCGAGCACTTCGACGCCCTCCACCTGCGCAAGCGCCGAGCCAAGCAGTTCATAGCGGGTGACGGTGACCTCACGCCCGGCCAGTTCGACGGTCTCGCCGCGCCGGACCCGGGCGTAGGCGCGCTGGCCGTTCACCTTGATGGCCGACACGGCCGAGGGCACCTGGACGATGGTACCGACGTAGCGGCCCATGGCCTCCAACAGGATCTCGGGGTCGATCGGACCCGCGCCGATCAGCTCCAGGGTCTCGCCCTCGGCATCGTCGGTCACACTCGATTGGCCGAGCCGAATCGTCGCCGTGTAGCTCTTGGTGGTGAGGCTGATGTGCCCCAGCAAACGCGTCGCCCGATTCACCCCGACTACCAGCACCCCGGTGGCCATCGGGTCGAGCGTCCCGGCGTGACCGACCTTGCGGGTCCCCAGGATGCGCCGCAGCCGGCCGACTACCTGATGGGAACTCCATCCGGCCGGCTTGTCGACGACAATCAACCCGTCAATCAACGTCGTCGGTCTCGGGCCGCTTATAGGGGTCGGCCTCCCCCGCGTAGGAGGCATGGGCCGCCTGGGCCGCCACCTCCGCGTCCAGGGCACGGGCACGCGCGAGCACTTCCTCCAAGTGCGCGGCGTCCTCCTCCACCCCGTCAAGGACGAAGGCAAGAGTGGGGGTGAACTTCATCCCCAACTGCTTGCCGACCGTCGAGCGGAGCAGCCCGGTCGCCGAGGCCAGTGCCGCGGCGGTTTCGGTGCGGCTGGCCTGGTCACCCAGGACGGTGTAGAAGATCGTGGCGTCCCGGTTGTCGCCCGTGACCCTGACATCGGTCAGGGTGACGAAACCGAGCCTCGGATCCTTGATCCGGCGTTCGAGCATTTCGGCGACGACGAACTTGATCTGTTCGGCGACCTTCAGGTTGCGCGGATTACCCACGGGACTCTCCTTCTCGCGTGCGAACAGTTCGGGTGCGGGGTCCCTGATGGCAACGCCCGCACCCCAACTGGATCAATGGCGCGGCTTCTCCACCATCTCGAAGGTCTCGATGATGTCTTCCACCCTGATGTCGGAGTAGTTGGCGAGCGTCATGCCGCATTCGAAGCCCTCCCGGACTTCGGTGGCATCGTCCTTCTCACGCCGTAGCGACGCGATCGAGGACTGGTGGACCACGATGCCGTCACGCAGCAGCCGCGCCGACGCATTGCGCCGGATCGAGCCACTGAGCACCATGCAACCCGCGATCGTCCCGACCTTGGAGGAACGGAAGATCTCGCGGATCTGTGCCTGACCCCTGACCTGCTCCTCGTAGATGGGCTTCAGCATGCCCTTCAGGGCTGCCTCGACCTCATCGATCGCGGAGTAGATCACCGAGTAGTAGCGCACGTCGACACCCTCGGCGTCAGCCAGCTGGGTGGCCTTGCCCTGAGCCCGGACGTTGAAGCCGATGATGACAGCGTCAGAAGCCGCCGCCAGCGACACGTTGGTCTCGGTGATCGCACCGACACCGCGGTCGATAACCCGCAGGGCCACCTCTTCGCCGACATCGATCTGCAACAGGGAGTCCTCCAGAGCTTCGACCGCACCGGCCGAATCGCCCTTGAGGATGAGTCGCAGTTCCTCGGTCTCGCCCTTGGCCAGCTGCTCGAACAGCTGATCGAGGGTCTTGCGCCGGGTGGTCTTCGCCAGCATGGCCGCCCGCTGCCGGGCCTCCCGCTTCTCGGCGATCTGGCGGGCCATCCGGTCGTCCTCGACGACCAGGAAGTTGTCTCCCGCCCCCGGCACAGAGGTCAGGCCGAGCACCTGGACCGGCATCGACGGAGGTGCCTCATCAATGGTCTCGCCACGGTCGTTGATGAGCGCTCGCACGCGTCCATAAGCCGGACCCGCCACGATCGAATCACCGGTTCGCAGCGTGCCGCGGTGCACCAGGACGGTGGCCACGGGCCCGCGGCCCTTGTCCAGGTGAGCCTCGATGGCCACACCCTGGGCCGGCATATCCGGGTTCGCCCGCAGGTCGAGTGCCGCGTCGGCCGTCAACACGATCGCCTCCAGCAACTCCTCCAGCCCCTGACGAGTCGTCGCCGACACGTCGACGAACATCGTGTCGCCGCCGTACTCCTCAGGGATCAGGCCGTACTCAGTGAGCTGGCCACGGACCTTGACCGGGTCGGCGGTCTCCTTGTCGACCTTGTTCACCGCGACCACGATCGGCACTTCGGCCGCGCGCGCGTGGTTGAGCGCCTCGATGGTCTGGGGCATCACACCGTCATCGGCCGCCACCACCAGCACAGCGATGTCGGTCGACTTCGCACCGCGGGCACGCATGGCCGTGAAGGCCTCGTGACCCGGGGTGTCGATGAAGGTGATCTTCCGCTCGATGCCGTCCACCTCGGTCGCCACCTGGTAAGCACCGATGGCCTGGGTGATGCCACCGGCCTCCTTGGCCACCACGTTGGTGTGAC
>JBAVKY010000317.1:0-1887 GCA_049688555.1 Propionicimonas sp. | reverse complement strand
GCCGACCTGGACGCCGCCGCGTCGGTCTTCTCCGCCCGCTTTCCGAAGAAGTCTCTCGACTGGTCGGCGTTCTCGCTGTACCGGGTGCGTCCGGAGTGGCTCCGCTACTGTGCGCTCCAGCCCGGCTCTCCGTCCATCATCGCCGAGGGCCTCCCCGCGTAGGGGACGGGTCACAAGGAACTGGAGAAGACCCAGATCACGGCGATCCCGCCGAAGCTTGACGTGTCGGTACCGCTCACCGCAGTGGCGAGCCGGTGTTTCGTCGCCGGATTGTCCATGTTCCAGTAGGTGAGGTTCGCAGCGAAGGGCTGTGATCCGTCATCGGGCTCCAGCGGGAAGACCTTGCCGGCGTACTGGGCGTCCCCGAACCCGCAGTTGCGCATGGTGGTGATGCAGAAGTTCGCGAGCGGATACGACGTCCCCGACTTCCTGGAGCTGGGGCGCTCGACGATGAACTCCGCCGTGTTGCCTGTAAAGCGATACCGGCCCCCGGGATCGACGGTGGGATACGTGCCCCAGTAGGACAGTCGTTTCGTGGTGTTGTAAAGCATGAACCAAACGCTGTCGTTGCGACTGGTCAGCCCGCCGCCCCATTGTTCATTGAACGACGTGTTCCCGGTGCCGGTCGCGACGAAGATCGTGACCCGAATCTGGTCGCCCGGGTCGATCGGGAAGTTCGTGACGCCCCAGGGCGCGTAGGGCAACGCCTCGATCCACATCCAGTAGATGCCGACGGACCAGCCCCAGAAGGAAATGCACTCGGAGTCGGTGCCGGACTGGAACAGGTTGGACGGCCCGTTGCCCAGCCCGACCCATTCCGCCGCAGCGGAATAGGCGAGGGGACCCCCGTAGACGCGCGGCACCCTCCAGTCGGCTTCGACGATGTAGAACTCGTTCGCAGGCTGGTCGAGGACCGCGCCGCTCCAGTTGGAACTCGATGCGTTGAAGACCGACTCTGCGAGCTGCTTCGGGTACGGCAGGATCGATCGGATGAGTGCGGTGGCTACCTCACGCTCCGACGGCGGCGGCAGGGGCAGCGTCGGGCTCATGACGGTTTCGGGGTCGCTCACCTTAACGAAGCTCACGTCGGGATGCTCGGTGCGCTCGGGACCCACCCGGCGGTAACTCTGCGACACGAGCTGCCGCCATCGCTCGCGGCTCGCGGCGGGCGCATCGGGTGACGGCCGCGGCGGGTAGCCCCGGCGCACGAGTTCCGCGTTGGAGAGATCGCGTGGATCCTCGGCGAGGGCCGGGATCAGGTCGCCGACGTCGGCATCCCGTGAGTCGTGCGGGTCCTCGGCCGCTGGCCAGTAATCCGGATCGGCCGTAACGCTGAGTGTGTGTCGCGTGACGGTGCCGTCCGCCGCCGTCTCGTCCAAGAAGAACTCCAAGGGCTTCGCGTCGGCCGTGGCATTCAGGTGCAGGCGGACATCGCCGCGGGAGTCGGCGTCCAGCTGGAGGTTCTCGGCCTCGAGCTCGGGGTGCGAGAGCCGGCAGACCGAATTCGGCCCTACGCGGATCGTGATGAGCGCCTCGGAGCCCGGCACGATCGTGTGCTCAAACCGCTCGCCGCGTCCCTCGTTCGGTTTATCGCTCATGGTGCGCCCCTTCACCCAAACCCGGGTGTTCTGGCGAGCTAACGGACGCCAGCCTCACGGATGCGGCACAACGTACGCTCCGGCAAGGGGCGGAACAAGGCCTCCCCCGGTGGTAAGACTGCCTCCACAAGGCAGCCGATCGCGGAGCCGCCGATCGCGCGGGCGATAGCAGCCCCCGCCCTCGTCTTCGCCCTCGCCCTGGTCCCTGTCCTCGCCCTCGCCCCGGTCCTCGTCCCGCCCTCGTCGTCCCGCACTTTGCGCCCCGCAAGTGACCTTGCGCCCTCTATAG
>JBAVKY010000316.1:0-22741 GCA_049688555.1 Propionicimonas sp. | reverse complement strand
CCAATGACGAGCGTCGACTTGCCCGACCCCGAGACCCCCGTGACCGCGATGAGCTGGCCCAGGGGGAAGGACACCGTGACATCGCGAAGGTTGTTCGCCGAGGCTTCACGCACGGTGATCGCCTGGTTGCTGCCGCGTCGCCGCCGCACCGGCATTGGGATAGCCCGGCGACCCAACAGGTACGCGCCGGTTGCGGAGGTCGGGTGTTCGAGGAGCTCGTCAACCGTGCCGGAGAGCACCACTTCACCACCGTGTTCCCCAGACCCGGGGCCGATGTCCACGACCCAGTCGGCCGCGCGAATGGTGTCCTCGTCGTGCTCCACGACGATCAGGGTGTTACCCAGGTTCCGCAGCCGAATCAGGGTTTCGATGAGTCGATGGTTGTCCCGCTGATGCAACCCGATTGAAGGCTCGTCCAGAACGTACAGCACTCCCACCAACCCCGAACCGATCTGGGTCGCAAGGCGGATCCGCTGCGCCTCCCCTCCCGAAAGGCTGCCCGAAGCTCTGGCGAGACTGAGGTAGTCCAGGCCCACATCCAGCAGGAACCTGAGCCGTTCGTTGACCTCCTTGACAACCCGCTCGGCGATCTGGGCCTCTCGTTCGGTGAGTTCAAGCGACCGCATGAACCGCGCCACGTCATCGATCGCCATCGCGGAGACTTCGGCGATGTTGCGGCCGCCGACGGTCACCGCCAGCGAGGTGGGCTTCAGCCGGGCACCGTCGCAGGTCAGGCATGGCACTTCGCGCATGTAGCCGCCGAAACGCTCCCGCGACGCGTCCGTCTCCGCCTCGGTGTGGCGACGCGCGATATAGGGGATTGCGCCCTCGTACTTGGCGCGGTATGTGTGCTCCCGGCCGTGCCGACTCCGGGTCTTGACCGTCACCGGGTTGCTCAGCCCACCGAGCAGCATCGCCTGGATCCGAGTCGGCAGATCCTGCCACGGGGTGTCGACCGAGAAGCCCTCCAGATCGGCCAGGGTGGCGAAGATGGCCTGGAAGTAACCGCCGACATACGGGTTGGACCAGACCTGGATGGCGCTACCGGCCAAGCTCTTCGACGTGTCCGGAACCACCAGATCAGGATCGACCTCCATCCGCGTGCCGAGGCCCGAGCAGGCTGGGCACGCCCCCCACGGGCCGTTGAAGGAGAACTGGCGGGGTTCGAGCTCCTCGATGGAAATGTCATGCTCGTTGGGACAGGCCAGCTTCTCCGAGTAGCGGCGTTCCCGTTTCGGATGCTCGGCCGGACGATCGACGAAATCGATGGACACCACCCCACCAGCCAGCCCAAGCGCCGTCTCCACCGAATCGGTCAGCCGTTGCTTAATGGTCGGCTTAACGGCAAGCCGATCAACGATGACGTCGATCGAGTGCTTCTTCTGCTTGTCCAGCGTCGGTGGGGAGCTCAACTGGTGGACGTCACCGTCCACCCGGACCCGGCTGAGACCCTGGGTCGCCAACTGCCGGAACAGGTCGCCGTACTCCCCCTTGCGGCCACGGACGACCGGGGCCAGCACCTGGAAGCGGGTTCCTTCCTCTAGGTCCATCAGGCGGTCCACGATCTGCTGCGGCGACTGCCGGCTGATCGGCTCACGACATTCCGGGCAGTGCGGTCGGCCCGCCCGGGCATAGAGCAGCCGAAGGTAGTCGTAGATCTCGGTGATGGTGCCCACGGTCGAACGCGGATTGCGGTTCGTCGACTTCTGGTCGATCGACACCGCCGGCGAGAGCCCCTCGATGAAGTCGACATCAGGCTTTTCCAACTGACCCAGGAATTGTCGGGCATAGGCTGACAGGCTCTCCACGTAGCGCCGTTGGCCTTCGGCGAAAATCGTGTCGAACGCGAGGCTGGACTTTCCAGACCCAGAGAGCCCGGTGAACGCAATCAGAGCGTCACGAGGCAGGTCGAGACTCACGTTACGCAGGTTGTGGACCCGCGCACCCCGAACGATCAGACGGTCAGTCACGCCGAACATCGTAGATGCCGTCTGCGACAGTTCCTGACGCCAGCCTCACAGCCCACGGCTGGCACGAACCCCTGCCGGAGCTGGCACTAACCCCTGCCGGAGACGTAGGTTGATCCCCATGAGGCAGCTGGGCGGTTCCATCCCGGTGGAACACATCCGACGGCTCAAGCTGGACGCGAACCAACGGCTCCTCGGTGACACGATCGCCATCAGCGACTGCGACTGGCACGGGCCCAGCCTGTTGCCTGGCTGGACACGAGCCCACGTTGCGACGCACCTGGCACGCAACGCCGAGTCGCTCGAGCGATTCACCGAGGCTGTGCTGCGGGGTGAGCCGGAGCCCCGCAGCAACCCGTTGGAGGAGTTCCGAGCACTTGAGCGCGGCGCGGACCGCACCGGAGTTGAGCTCCAGATCGACCTCGACAGTAGCGCCGGCGCCCTCGCATCGCTGTGGGACGGGGTGTCCGACTGGCATCGTCCGGTTCACTTCGATGGCAGAATCCAGCCGCTCGCCGTCCTGCCCTTGGCCAGGCTGCACGAGGTGTGCGTCCACCACCTCGACCTGAACGCCGGACTCGGCGTGGACCAGATCGACCCCGACGCAGCCAGCTGGCTGCTGTCGTGGGCCTACAGCCGCGTCACCGAGCCGCGGTGGTCGGTGCAGCTCGAGAGTGAGTCAGGGCAGAAGGGGAAAGTCGGTACGGGTGTCCCGAGGGCAGTCGTCCGGGGCAGCGACGCACGGCTGTGGGCCTGGCTGGCTGGCCGGACCGGTCCTGAAACCGTCGAGGGAGCTGAAGGAATCCGTTTCCCGGTGCTCTCCTGAGGCAGGAAGAGCGTTAGGCCTCCGTGGCCTCCGTGGCCTCCTGGGCCTCCTGGGCCTCCCTGAGTTCGTCGCGTCTTGACTTGACCAAGCTCGCAACCGTCGTCACGGTCAGGGTCACCAGGATGACTGACAACGACACCCAGATCGGAATCTCGCCGTCGAACCCGAGCATCTTGTCGAGTTGGTACTCGTGCATGGCGTGCAGCACCAGTTTCACCCCGATGAAGGCGAGGATGATCGACAATCCGACCGAAAGATAGACGAGCCGTTGCAGCAGCCCGCCGATCAGGAAATAAAGCTGCCGAAGGCCCATCAACGCGAAGACGTTGGCTGTGAAGACCAGGTAGGGCTCCTGGGTGAGGCCGTAGATGGCAGGGATGGAGTCCAGAGCGAACAGCAGGTCGGTGCTCCCCAGCGCCACGATCACGAAGAACATCGGCGTGACGAGTCGCTGGCGGGCCTCGACGATGGTGAGCTTGGTGCCGTGGAACTCCGGTGTTGAGGGCAACACGCGCTTGATCCAGCGCATGACAGCGTTCTCGACCTTTTCGGCCTCGTCGTGCTCCGGACGCCGGTAGTCGATGTAGAGCTTCGCTGCAGTCCAGATCAGGAAGCCGCCGAAGACGAAGAAGATCCAGCTGAACCGTTCAATGGCAGCGGCGCCCAACGCGATGAAGATGCCACGGAAGATCAGGGCGAGCACGATGCCCACCATCAGGGCGAACTGCTGCAGCTTCCGCGGCACCCTGAGGTTGGCCATGATGATGACGAAGATGAAGAGGTTGTCGATCGAGAGGCTGTATTCGGTCAGCCAACCGGCGAAGAACTCCGCCGCGTAGCGGGGGCCGGAAATGTACCAGACGCCCAGGCCGAACAGCACGGCCAGGCCGGAAAACACCCCGATCGCAATGCCCGCCTCCTTCATCGAAGGCTCGTGCGGCCTGCGCCCGATGACGAAGATGTCGACTGCGAGGACGGCGGTCATCACAGCAATCGTGATCAGCCACACTTCGGTTGTCACGTGCATCGAGGGGGCCTCCTGAAGGCATCAGCTGGTCGACGAAGGGCAATGCCAACCATGGTGTCCCTCGATTGTGACAGCCACGGCCAACTGCGGGCCAGTTCGCTACCTGGTGGCCTCCAGCAGTTGACGCAGGGTCTTCTTGATGTCGACGACTTCGTCACGCAGTCTCGCCGCCAGCTCGAACTGCAACTCGGCCGCCGCAGTGTGCATCTGGTCGGTGAGTTCGTGCACCAACCCGGCGAGTTCGCTGGCCGGAAGGGCGGCCAGGTCCCTAGCCGGCTCCGCCCCGATCGGCATCGGACTGGCCGGCCGCCGTCCACCGACGCGCCGCACCAGCTCGGCCGAATCGGCCTCTTCCCGTGCCAGCAGATCGGTCAGATCGGCGATCTTCTTGCGCAGCGGTTGTGGGTCCACCCCGCGCTCGGCGTTGTAGGCGACCTGCTTGGCGCGGCGCCGGTTCGTCTCGTCGATGGCCAACGCCATCGACGGCGTGATCTTGTCGGCGTACATGTGCACCTGGCCGGCCACATTGCGGGCGGCACGGCCGATCGTCTGGATCAGCGAGCGAGCGCTCCTGAGGAAGCCTTCCTTGTCGGCGTCGAGGATCGCGACCAGGCTGACCTCCGGGAGGTCGAGGCCCTCGCGGAGGAGGTTGATCCCGACCAGGACGTCGTACTCGCCGAGCCTGAGTTCCCGCAGCAGTTCGATCCTGCGAAGCGTGTCCACCTCGGAGTGCAGGTAGCGGGTGCGGACCCCGTTTTCCATCAGGTAGTCGGTGAGGTCTTCGGCCATCTTCTTGGTGAGCGTCGTCACCAGTACTCGTTCGTTGCGCTGCGTCCGTTCGCGGATCTCCCCCATCAGGTCGTCGATCTGACCCTTGGTGGGCTTCAGGATGACCTCGGGATCGACTAGCCCGGTGGGCCGGATCAGTTGTTCGACGTAGCCGTCCGAGCGGGCCAGTTCGTAAGGTCCGGGGGTGGCGGACAGGTACACGGTCTGCCCGATCCGGTCGACGAACTCCTCGAAGCGCAGCGGGCGGTTGTCGGTGGCAGACGGCAACCGGAATCCGAAGTCGACCAGGGTGCGCTTGCGGGACATGTCGCCCTCGTACATGCCGCCGATCTGCGGGACCGTGACGTGCGACTCGTCGATGACGAGCAGGAAGTCCTCCGGGAAGTAGTCGAGAAGGCAGTTCGGTGCGGTGCCCGCTCCACGCCCGTCAATGTGACGGGAGTAGTTCTCGATCCCTGAACAGGTGCCAATCTGGCGCATCATCTCGATGTCGTAGCCGGTCCGCATTCGCAGCCGCTGGGCCTCGAGTAGCTTTCCCTCAGCCTCGAGATCCGCTAGGCGCACCGCCAGTTCGGCTTCGATGTCGCCGATCGCACGTTCCATTCGTTCCGGCCCGGCGACATAGTGGGAGGCGGGGAAGACATAGATCTCGGAGTCCTCGGTGATCACCTCACCGGTCAGCGGGTCGAGGGTAGACAATGCCTCGATCTCGTCGCCGAAGAACTCGATCCGCACCGCGTGCTTCTCGTACATCGGGAAAACCTCGACGGTGTCCCCCCTGACCCGAAAAGTGCCGCGGGTCCCGGCGAGGTCGTTGCGCGCGTACTGGATGTCCACCAGCCGTCGCAGCAGGGTGTCACGGTCTATCTCTTCACCGATCCGCAGCCGGACCATCCGGTCGACGTACTCCTGAGGGGTGCCGAGGCCGTAGATCGCCGACACCGTCGCCACGACGATGACGTCACGCCGGGTGAGCAGCGAGTTGGTGGCCGAGTGGCGAAGCCTCTCCACCTCTTCGTTGAGGGAGGAATCCTTTTCGATGTAGGTGTCCGTCTGCGGGACGTAGGCCTCCGGCTGGTAGTAGTCGTAATACGAGACGAAGTACTCAACAGCGTTGTCGGGGAAGAACTGCCGCAGTTCGTTGGCGAACTGGGCCGCCAGGGTCTTGTTGGGTTGCATGACCAGCATCGGGCGCTGCAATCGCTCGGCAAGCCAGGCGATGGTCGCAGTCTTCCCGGTACCGGTCGCACCGAGGAGGACGACGTCCTGCTCGCCCGCGATCAGCCGGCGCTCGAGATCGTCGATGGCGGCCGGCTGGTCGCCTGCTGGTTCGAAGTCGGCCTCCACCCGGAAGGGGGCCAGCCTGCGCTGCACATCGGTCACTGGACGCATACTGAGGAGCTTAGGCGGCCGCTCCTCCACTCCTGCTGCCTGCACTACGGCTGGCTCATCGGGAACCCTCACCCGCGCGGCGCCGGACGCGTGTGCTCAGCCGCGCCCACAACGCGGTCACCTGTGCCGCCAGGGCGTCACGGTCGCCCCCGTTGTCGATCACTTCATCGGCGACCAGCAGCCGCGCCCCTCGATCGGCCTGGGCCGCGAGCCGCGCCACGATCTCTTCGTCGCTCAGGCCATCACGCTGCTGGATCCGCGCTCGCTGGAGGTCGGGCTCGACGTCCACGACCACAAGGACGTCGAAGGCCTCGCTCTGCCCGGTCTCGACCAGCAGGGGGATCATGTGCACGACAATCGATTCCGGGCCAGCCAGCCGTTCGCGTTGCACGGCGAGCTGACGAACCGCTGGGTGGATGATCCCCTCCAGCCGGGCCCTTGCCTGCGGATCGGCGAAGATGACCCCGGCCAGCGCCGCGCGATCCAGCCGGCCGTCCGAAGCGAGGACGCTGGGGCCGAACTCGGCGACCACCGCCTCAAGCCCGGGCGTTCCGGGCTCCACGACTTCCCGCGCGAGCTGGTCCGCATCGATGATCATGGCGCCGCGACCGGCCAACAGGTCGGCCACGGCCGACTTGCCCGAACCGATTCCCCCGGTGAGTCCGACCCGCAGCATCAGCTCATGCCTGCCACGAGGTCGGCGACCATCGTGCGCGCCTCACGGGCCGGCCGAGTCTCCGAGTAGCCACGAAGATGCCGTCGTTCTGCTCGATGTCCCACGCTGTGGGCACCATCAGGTCTGTGGCACCGACCGTCGCGATCTGGTCGGGATTCTCCTCCGCGCCCCCCGGGTCAATCTGAGACTCCTCGGATCCCCACACCGGTGGATCCTGAGCCTCACCACTCCGTTCGAAGAACAGCGAACTGCCCACCACCAAGGCCACCGGAATCCCGATCGCCCAGCCGACCACTCGCCGCCGACCCGGTCCCGAAGAGGTTGGGACTGGAGGGCGCGCCGAAGGCGTCTGGTAGGCCTGGCTCGCCGGGACGCCGGGCAGGGACGGGCAGCTGACTGGCTGCGTGTCGATTCCCGGTGCCTGCTCTGCGAACGGGTAGGGCTCAAACGTCCCGCCATGGGTGGGGTCGGTCATGACGCGTCCAATCTGGAGAATGCACCCTCACTGTGCCATGTCGGGGTGCTGCCTGGACGGCAACGCGCCCCCCACCGCGAGGGTGGGGGGCGCGTCACGCGGGTGCGGGACTTGCTCAGTTGGCGCTACCGGTCAGCTTCTCGCGAAGCGCCTGCAGTGCCTCGTCGGAAGCCAGGGAGCCTTCCGCCGGGGTGTCGGACACCGCCGAAGAGTAGGCCGCCGTGGACACGCTGGCGACAGCTGCCTTGACGTCGGCCGCCTCGGCCTCTTCGACCTGGCGCTTGTGCGCTTCCCAACGGGCCTGGGCTTCGGCGTATTGCTGTTCCCAGGCGCGCTGCTGCGCCTCGTAGCCGGGCTTCCACTCCTGGGTCTCGGGATCGAAACCCTCGGGGTAGATGTAGTTGCCCTGCTCGTCGTAGGAGGCCGACATACCGTAGAGCGCAGGATCGAAGTCGTCCGCAGCGACATCGATGCCCTCGTTGGCCTGCTTGAGGCTCAGCGAGATGCGGCGACGCTCCAGATCGATGTCGATGATCTTGACCATGACCTCGTCGTTGACGCTGACGACCTGCTCGGGGATCTCCACGTGGCGCTCGGCCAGTTCGGAGACGTGCACCAGGCCCTCGATGCCCTCTTCGACGCGCACGAAGGCACCGAACGGAACCAGCTTGGTGACCTTGCCGGGCACGATCTGACCCATCTGGTGGGTCCGGGCGAAGGTCTGCCAGGGATCCTCCTGCGTCGCCTTGAGCGACAGCGAGACACGCTCACGGTCCAAGTCGACGTCCAGCACCTCGACGGTGACCTCGGTGCCAACCTCAACAACCTCGGACGGGTGGTCGATGTGCTTCCAGCTCAGCTCGGAGACGTGCACCAAGCCGTCCACACCGCCCAGATCGACGAACGCGCCGAAGTTGACGATCGAGGAGACCACACCCTTGCGGATCTGGCCCTTGGCGAGCTGATTGAGGAAGGTGTGACGCACTTCGGACTGGGTCTGCTCAAGCCACGCGCGACGCGACAAGACCACGTTGTTGCGGTTCTTGTCGAGTTCGATGATCTTGGCCTCGAGCTCCATGCCGACGTAGGGCTGCAGGTCGCGCACGCGCCGCATCTCCACCAGGGACGCCGGCAGGAAGCCGCGCAGACCGATGTCGATAATGAGACCGCCCTTGACGACCTCGATCACCTTGCCCACCACGACGCCGTCAGCTTCCTTGACCTTCTCGATCGTGCCCCAGGCGCGCTCGTACTGAGCGCGCTTCTTGGACAGGATCAGGCGACCCTCCTTGTCCTCCTTCTGCTGGACGAGAGCTTCGATCTCGTCGCCCACGCTGACCACGTCGAACGGGTCGACGTCGTGCTTGATGGAGAGTTCCTTGGAGGGGATGACGCCCTCGGTCTTGTAGCCGATGTCGAGGAGAACCTCGTCCCGATCGACCTTGACGACCGTGCCAGTCACGATATCGCCGTCATTGAAGTACTTGATTGTCGCGTCGACCGCTGCCATGAAAGCTTCGGGGGAGTCGAAATCGTCCACCGCGACGAGAGAGGCCTCAGGAGAGGAGGTCATGTAGTAGGGCTCCGATTGGTTGTCTGTAGGGTGCGTACCGCACAGCGACCTACGCTGAGGAACGACCCGACCGAAATCCGACGATGACCAGCGCGCGCTTGACCCACTCGGTCCGAGGTCAGGCCAGCCGCAATGCCCGCTCAGACTATCTGCGCTTCTTCGAAGGGGTCAACTTCGCGGACAAGCCCTCAGTGAGCGGCGTCGTGCCACGATCGTCCGGTGCCCACAGAGACCTCAAGGGGGACGGCGAGGTCGACAGCGTGGCCCATCCGGTCGCGCACCAGCGCCTCGAGGGCCCGCTTCTCGCCCGTAGCCACCTCGAAGACGAGTTCGTCGTGAACCTGCAGCAGCATCCGGCTCGCCATCCCCTCACGCAGCAAAGCCGACTCGACGTCCAGCATGGCCACCTTGATGATGTCGGCCGCGGACCCCTGGATCGGTGCGTTGAGGGCCATCCGCTCCGCCATCTCGCGCCGCTGCCGGTTGGACGAGGTGAGGTCAGGCAGATAGCGCCGCCGGCCCAGGATGGTCTCGGTGAAGCCGGTGCGGCGCGCGAGGTCGACGACTTCGTGCAGGTAATCGCGCACGTGCCCGAACCGTTCGAAGTACTCCGACATCAACCCTTTGGCCTCGGAGACGTCGATCTTGAGCTGCTGGCTGAGACCGAACGCGCTCAACCCGTAGGCCAGTCCGTAGTTCATCGCCTTGATCCTGGCCCGCTGGGCCCCGCTGACCTCGTCGGCTGGTACGCCGAACACCCGTGCGGCCATCACGGTGTGGAAGTCCTCCCCGGAGTTGAAGGCTTCGATCAGTCCGGCGTCCTCGCTCGCGTCGGCCATGATGCGCATCTCGATCTGGGAATAGTCGGCGGTGAGCAACGTTTCATAGCCGGGGCCCACAACGAAGGCCTCCCGGATCCTTCGGCCGGCCTCGGTACGAATCGGGATGTTCTGCAGATTCGGATCGGTGCTGGAGAGCCGCCCGGTCGCAGCGATGGTCTGCACGTAGGTGGTGTGGATCCTTCCGTCGTCGGCCACGGCCTTGAGCAGTCCCTCCACCGTCTGCCGCAGCCGGATCTGATCCCGGTGCCGTAGCAGGTGCGCGAGAAACGGGTGCTCGGTGCGTGCGTACAGCCCTTCCAGCGCCTCGGCGTCGGTGGTGTAGCCGGTTTGGGTGCGTCTGGTCTTCGGCATGCCCAGCTCGTCGAACAGCACGGCCTGCAGCTGCTTGGGTGAGCCGAGGTTGATGCTGTGACCGAGCACCGCGAAGGCATCGGTTTCGGCTGCGGCAACCGCGGTGTCGAAGTCGGTGTGCAGCAGCTCCAGGTGATCGACGTCGATGGCCACCCCGACCCGTTCCATGGTCGCCAGGGTGCGGGCCAGGGGCAGTTCCACGTCACGCAGCAGTGCCGCACCGCCCCGCTCGGCCAGGTCGGCCTCGAGTGCCGTGGCCAGGTCGATGACTGCCCTGGCGCGGATCATGGCGTCCGTCCCGACGGTCTCGTCGAAGGCGAACGCCAGCTGGTCGGAGCCGGCGGCCCCGGTCGCCTCAACCGCAAGTTCCCGCTTCAGGTGCCGCGCGGTCAAGTCGCCCAGGTCGTAGACCCGCTGGTCGGGACGCAACAGGTAGGCGGCGAGCTGAGTGTCGCTGGCCAGCCCCGCCAGGTCCCACCCCCGTGCCCAGATCGCCAGCAGCGGCCCCTTGGAATCGTGCATGGCCTTGGCAGCTTCCGGATCGGCCAGCCAGTCCGCCAGAGCGGCGTCGTCGGCGGGGCTGAGCTCCGCGGTATCGATCCAGCAGGCGGCACCGTCCGAGGCCGCCAGAGCCAGGCCGGTGAGGTCCCCGGTGCCCGCGCGCCAGACCCCAGTTGGGTCGATTCCGACCACGCCGGCAGCTGCGTGTTCGGCCAGCCACGCCGCGACCTCGTCCGGGCCGAGCGCGACGCCGGCCACCTCGAAGCCGCCAGACGTTGCGGCCTGCTCGGCTGGCAACGTCTCCATCAACCGGTCGCGCAGTACCCGGAATTCCAGGCCATCGAAGACGGTATGGACCGCTTCGCGGTTCCAGTCGCGGCGTTTCAGGTCGGCCACGCTCACCGACAGGTCGAGATCGCGGACCAGGGCATTCAGCTCCCGGTTGCGGATCACGTCGGACTTGTGAGCCCGCAGCGAATCGCCGACCTTGCCCCCAATCTCGTCGATCCGCCGGATGACGTTCTCGAGGCCGTCATAGGTCGTGATCCACTTCGCGGCCGTCTTCGGGCCGACCCCGGGAACCCCCGGCAGGTTGTCGCTGGTCTCTCCCACCAGGGCAGCGAGATCGGGGTACCGCTCAGGGGGCACCAGGTACTTGTCCATGACCGACTGCGGCGTCAGCCGTGCCAGGTCGGAGACCCCCTTTCGGGGGTAGAGGACGGTGGTCGCCGGGTTCACCAACTGCAGGGTGTCCCGGTCCCCAGTGCAGATCAACACCCTGAGCCCAGCCTGGTTGGCCTGCAGCGACAGGGTCGCGATGATGTCGTCAGCCTCGAACCCCTCCAGTTCGAGGTGGACGATGTTCAGGGCGTCAAGGACCTCCTTGATCAGCGCCACCTGGCCGGCGAACTCCGCCGGCGAGGCCGAGCGATTCGCCTTGTAGTCGCCGTAGAGCGCGCTGCGGAAGGTCTGCCGCGAGACGTCGAACGCCACCGCCAGATGGGTCGGCTGCTCGTCGCGCAGCACGTTGATCAGCATCGAGGTGAAGCCGTAGACGGCGTTGGTGTGCTGGCCGGTGGTGGTGGAGAAGTTCTCCACGGGTAGCGCGAAGAACGCACGGTAGGCCACCGAATGGCCATCGATGAGCAGCAGCACGCCCTCGTCGCTGGCGAGCCCGGCCGGGGCAGAGGATGTCACCCCCGGAACTCTAGTGCCCGCCGCTCACGCTCCGGCGGCGACGGTGTGCCAAGGTGGTCGCCATGACGACGCCCCCGTGGTTCGAAAGCCTGCGCAGCCCCCTGGACATCAAGATGGGCATGATCCTGGACGAGGTCTCCCCCACCCGCGCGGTCGGTCGGTATCCCGTCGAGGGCAACACCCAGCCCTTCGGCTTGTGGCACGGCGGCGCTTCCTGCGTGGTCGCCGAGAGCCTCGCCTCACTGGCGGCGGCCGCCGAGGTCGGGCCGGAGGGAGCAGTGACCGGCGTGGACATCAACGCCACCCACCTGCGCCCGGCACGCGACGGCTGGATCACCGGGACGGCGACCGCGATCCGGATCGGGGGGTCGCTGGCCACCTACGACGTGAGCCTGGTCGACGGCGAAGGCGAGCAGGTGTGCGCCGCGCGGATCACCGTCTTCCTGAAGCGACCTGACCGTCCGCGAGCAGGTTGACCTCGGGATGGTCAGCTCAGCGGCTTGGCTTGCCCCCAGCGCGCGAGTGGTCGATGACTCCCTCGGCGACTTCGCGCATCGACTTGCGCAGGTCCATCGCGGTCTTCTGGATCCAGCGGAAGGCTTCGGGCTCGGTGAGTCCCAACCCCTCCTGCAACAGGCCCTTGGCCTGGTCGACGGCCTTGCGCGACGCGAATCGCTCCTCGAGGTCGGCCACCTCGGCCTCGACGGCGCGGATTTCGGCGAACCTCGCGGTGGCGATCTCGATGGCCGGGATCACATCAGAGGCGTCGAACGGCTTCACGACGTAAGCCATCGCACCAGCTTCGCGAGCCCGCTCGACGAGTTCACGCTGGCTGAAGGCGGTGAGCATGACCACCGGCGCAATGCGTTCCTCGGCAATGGTGGCAGCGGCGGTGATGCCGTCCATCTTGGGCATCTTCACGTCCATCACCACCAGGTCGGGAACCAGCTCGCGGGCCAGCGCGAGTGCCTGCTCACCATCTGAGGCCTCCCCCACGACTTCGTAGCCCTCGCCGGTCAGCAGTTCCACCAGATCCAGGCGGATCAGCGCCTCGTCCTCGGCAACGAGGACACGCAGCGGCACTGCTGGGGTCTCGTCGGGGGTTGGCTTTGCGTTCTTGCTCATGGGTGCTTCCTTGTCGAATCCGTGAGTGACCCCGGGGCGAGGGACGTCCTGAGGTTACTCTGTCGAGGAATGGCCTCGCCAAGTTGTGGCACAATCTTCATGCCCCAGCCGGGGTGGCGGAATGGCATACGCGGACGGCTCAAACCCGTCTGCCCGAAAGGGCGTAGGGGTTCGACTCCCCTTCCCGGCACTCAGCTCAACTTGTGCTCCCCACCCGAGTGTCACGACCCACGAGGTTGGCTGCCGCTGCTGACGTGACCCATTGGGTCAGTCTGGGGGTCCGTAGGTCATGGCTTGGTCACGGACGCACGCCAGAGCCTTGGCGTTCGCCTTGAGAAGGTGAACAGTGACACCAACCCATGGTCCTCGCCCAGCTAGGGGGAGCATGGCGGCAGTAGCCAAGGATTCGTCGCTCCGTGATCCACGGATAGAGTCAAGGCCATGCCGCCTGATCCGATGGACGTCGGGTTCGTCGCACCGGCGTTCCGACCCACCCGACCCGGACCGCCCGCGCACGCAATCGACCGCCCAGCCCTGCGGTCGCGACTGGACCGACTTGTTGCGACCAGCCGGGTGGTTGTTGTCGTGGCACCTGCGGGTTTCGGCAAGACCAGCGCACTCAGTGCTTGGGCAGCAGCAAGCCCACGCCGGATCGCCTGGATGTCCTTGACGACGGCCGATCGAAACCCTGAGCACCTGGCCAGGGGGCTCGCCATGGCACTGGACGACCTCGGGCCAACGCCCGACGAGCCTGTCCACACCAGCTCAACCCTTCACGAAGGCCGGGGACCGCTCAAGGAGAACTTCCACGTCCTGGTGATCGACGATGTCCAGCTGGCCTCCGCAGCCGGACTCCGAGCCGTGCTGACCCAGCTCCTGGATCAAGCCCCCGGATCCTTGCGCATCGTCGTTGCCGGTCGCCAGGAACCCAGCCTGGGGCTGACCAAGCTCATGGCCAAGGGCGAACTCGCTCGCCTGAGCCTGAATGACCTGGCCTTCTCGGCTGCCGAGGTCGCGCTGGCGGCCGCCACGATGGGCCACCGCCTGACCCGCACACGCGCAACGGAACTGCACCAGCTCACCAATGGCTGGCCAGTGGCGGTACGCCTGGCCCTGATGACCTGGCCCAGCTTCGAAACCAGCCTCTCCACGACGTTGCTGATGGCCTCCGAGGCGGACATTCCACAATTGGCTGACTACCTCGTCGAGAACGTGATCGCCCAGCTCCCCGTGAGCTTGCGCACCTTCGTGCCCCGGGCGTGTGTCTGCGATTGGCTGACCGGGCGCCTCGCCAGTGAACTCGTCGGGAGTACCAATGGCCCCGAACTGCTGGAGCGTGCACTGGCCCTTGGCCTTCCACTCGAACGGAGTGGGATGTTGCAGGGCGAACCGGTATATCGGTGGCACCCAGTGATGGCCCAGGCAGGTCGGGCAATTCTGTTACGTCGGGATCCGGTTTTGGCGATTGACCTCAACCTCGTGGCCGCCCGCTTCCTGGCGGCGGTCGAGCCCCTCGAGGCGGCTTCCCACGCGCTTCGTGGCCACGATCCCGAATTGGCCGCCACTCTGATCCGAGCCCAATGGTTGGAACCGGTGCTGCGTGGCGATTCGGACTTGATCGAAGACCTCTGCGGACGCCTGCCGGGAAGGTGGGCGGAAGACCCGCAGATCCTGTCGATTCGGGCAGCCTGTCGACGAAATGCGGGTGACTCACAGGGCGCCGCCGAACTGAGCCGCCGCGCTTCGCTGGCAGCGCGGTCACTCGATCCGGAGCAGGTGCAGGGCTATGAATTGACGAACCTGCTCGCGGGCCTCTTGCTGGCCGACGACAGCGAGGACCTGGCTGACCTCTCCGCGCGCGCACAACGAGCTCTAGCCGCGGACATCCACCTGGATGGCAAGCTCCGCGCTTGCGGTACCCTGCTCGTCGGTTGGATCGAACTGAGGTTGCGGCACATGCAGTTGGCCGTCCAATTCTTGCGCGACGCGGCGCAGTTGTGTCAAGCCGAAGGGCTCGACGCCTTGGCCGATCGCGCCCGGGCCAATCACACGTATGCGTTGGCGTTCGCTGGCGACTTCATCAGTGCCGGTGCACGATTGGCGAAGAGTAGCCCGGACGAGCAAGCGGCCAGATGGCGGCTCACCGACGGAGGCATCGAGTCCTATACGAAGGGCTATATCCGCTTCTGGTCCGGTGACCCAGATGGAGCGTTCGTTGCCTTCCACCAAGCGGTCGAGAAGGTCGGTGGCCCCACGTCGTTCTCGCGTCTTGCCAGGATTGGACTGCTACATGCGGCGCTCGCCCGCGGCGACCGTCGGGATATCGCCCGTGCCGAGGTCCTGATGGGCGACCTGCCCAATGAGACTATCCAGGGCATGCCCTGGATGGTCTGGAAGAAGGTTGCGCGGGCCGGAATCCTGCTGTCCAAGGGCGATCCGGCCGCGGCGGCCGAGCTTCTCGACACGCTGGGCCCAGAGGTGCTACCGGTCCCTGCCATGATCCCTCTGATGGCTGAGTTCTACTGGACATGCGACCGACCAGTCCAGGCCCGAGCTTTGGCGGCGATGCTGCCGGACGACGTTCCTGCCTATCTTCGCGCGAGCAAGCTGGTCATCACCGCCCTGTGTGACTGGTTGGACGGATCAACTCAGACTTCCCACGCTCTGCTTGAGGACGCGCTGGAGCTCGGCTCAACATTCGGCCTCGCCGGGGCTTTCCACGTGCAGGATCAAAGACTCGACAGCCTGCTGACCGAACATGCCGCCCAGGGGACCCGTCACGGGGCATTCTTAGCGAGCCAGTTGGCCTATCGGCGCAGCCGAATGCATGGGCTGGGTCCAGATCCGCTCAGCGACCGAGAGCGCGAGATTCTCGGGTACCTGGCAACTCCACTTACTGCCGGAGAGATCTGCGAGAAGTTGTTCATCTCCTCCAATACCCTCAAGACCCATTTGCGCGCGATCTACCGCAAGCTTGGCGTCGACAATCGGCGCGACGCCGTCCGGATGGTGTGACCGAGGCAGCCGACCCAAGCCTCGGGCGAGGGCCAACACCGACGGTCGTACACCGGATCCAGGCGAAAGGTGTTTCACGAGGGCGGAGTATCGGGATCGTGTTCACGTGCTTCGTCGTCGTGGTGGTGCCCTCGGCGTGCACTATTGCCAAAGGTGGTCGCCAACCTTTCCCGACCGTCTTGGGCGCGTGGCGTGCTTTCGACCGGCTGGCGACCCAAGCGATGGCCTGAGACCACTACCGTCAACAGATGGACGAACCTGCTGACACGGGCGCAGACGACCGCCAGGCCAGCGCTTGGCATGCCAGTGCGGTTGACGCCGTCTGCGCAGTCCTGGACAGTGCCCCGACGGGCCTCAGCTCGTCCGAGTCGTCAGCCCGATTGGTTACGCACGGCCCGAACGAGATCCGGGCCGCCCGTCGTGTCTCCCCCTGGCGGATCCTGCTGGAGCAGTTCAGGAACGTCCTGATCCTCATCCTGTTGGCGGCCACCGCGCTCTCCTACTTCATGGGTCACGGGGTCGAATCGATCGTGATCGCGGTCATCCTGCTGTTCGCCGTGATCCTCGGCTTCATCCAGGAGTTCCGCGCCGAGCGGGCGATCGAGGCGCTCCGCGAGATGGCGGCTCCCACCGCGGCGGTGTTGCGAGATGGTCGCGAAACCGAGGTCCCCGCCCGCGAGCTGGTACCAGGCGATGTCGTTCTCCTCCACTCCGGCGACCGGGTCCCCGCGGACGCCCGCGTCGTCGAGTCGATCAACCTGATGGCCGACGAGGCGTCGCTCACCGGCGAGTCGGTGCCAGTCCACAAGCATGCCGACCGCTTGGAGGACGCGGGCCTCGCTGTTGGGGACCGCCGGAACATGGTGCACGCCGGCACCGCCATCACCTACGGCCGGGGCCGAGCGGTCGTCGTCGCCACCGGCATGCAGACCGAGTTCGGGCGGATCGCGCAGCTACTGCAGGACGTGGCGGGAAGCCGCACTCCGCTGCAGAAGAACCTCGACCGGGTGGGGTCCGCGCTCGCGCGAGCGGCGCTCCTCGTCGTTCTGCTCATCGTCACGCTGGGGCTGCTTCGCGGCCAGCCGTTCCTGGAGATGGTCCTGTTCGGCATCGCCCTCGCAGTCGCGGTGGTGCCCGAAGCCCTGCCCGCCGTGGTGACGATCTCGCTGGCGATCGGCATCCAGAAGATGGCGCGGCGGAACGCCCTGATCCGTCGCCTGCCGGCCGTGGAGACGCTGGGGAGTACGTCAGTGATCTGCTCGGACAAGACCGGCACGTTGACCCGGGGTGAGATGACCGTGCGCCGGATCTGGGTCGCCGGCACGACGTGGGACGTCGGAGGCTCTGGCTACGAGCCCGTTGGAGAGTTCTCCACGGGTGGCGCCACCACCCGACCCACTCCCGAGCTGGAACGGTTGCTGACCGCGGCGGCGCTGGCGTGCGATGCGGAACTGCGCACGTCCGGCGACAACTGGCTGGTCACGGGTGACCCAACGGAGGGCGCGCTCGTCGTCGTCGCCGCGAAGGCCGGGCTCGGCAAGGCAACGTTGGCTTCGGCCGCCCCCCGCATCGACGAGATCCCGTTCACCTCCGAGACAAAGCGCATGACCACGCTGCATCGCACCGGTGACGCGCTGGTGGCGTTCACGAAGGGCGCGCCCGAGGCGATCCTTCCCGATTGCGACACCGTCATCACCCCTCATGGCATCACGCCGTTCGACGACGCCGCACGCCGCGGGCTGGTCGACGTCGCCCACGCGTTCGCGGGCGACGCATTACGGGTGCTCGCCGTCGCTTCGAAGGAGTACGCCGACCTCGACACCGCCCAGGCGGGAATGACCCTGCTCGGGCTGGTCGGGATGATTGATCCCCCGCGGGCCGAGGCCCGAGACGCGATAGCGGTCTGCGAGCGCGCCGGCATCCGCCCCGTGATGATCACCGGCGACCACCCGGCCACCGCCGCGGCCGTGGCTCGCGAGCTGGGACTGCTTCGGCATGGCAGGATCGTCGTGGGGGCCGAACTCGACGAGATGGACTCCGACCAGCTCACGCGCGCCGCCCGCACGATCGACGTGTACGCCCGGGTCTCACCCGCCCACAAGCTGCGAGTCGTGGCCGCGCTGCAGGCAGACGAACAGGTGGTCGCGATGACGGGGGACGGGGTGAACGACGCTCCCGCCCTGAAGCAGGCCGACATCGGAATCGCGATGGGGATCACTGGCACGGACGTGACGAAAGAGGCGGCCGCGATGACCCTCACCGACGACAACTTCGCCTCGATCGTGGCGGCCGTCGAAGAGGGTCGGGGAGTCTTCAACAACATCAAGAAGTACCTGATGTACCTGCTCTCGTCGAACATCGGCGAGATCGGCCTGATGGTCTCAGCGGTGCTGCTGGGGCTGCCTTTACCCCTCTCGGCGGTCCAGATCCTCTACGTCAACCTCGCCACCGACGGGCTGCCGGCCCTCGCGCTCGCGGTCGATCCCCCCGAGCGAGGCCTGATGGACCGCCAGCCCCGCAACCCGCGCGCCGGCATCTTCACCCGTCCGGTGGTGACGCTCATGGTGGCTGGCGGGATCTGGTCCACCGCCATCAACCTCGGCCTGTTCGTTTGGGCGTTGAATTCCGGGCGGAGCCTCGCCGAGGCGATGGGCCTGGTGTTCGTCTCGCTGGTGCTGGTTCAGTTCCTCAAGGCCTTCAACTTTCGCTCCGACCGTCATTCCGTGTTCGAGCGGCCCTTCGCGAACCGCTGGCTGAACCTGGCGGTCCTCTGGGAGGTGGCACTCCTCATCGCGATCGTCTACCTGCCCCTGCTCCAGGAGCCATTCGAGACCTTCGCGTTGTCGCCGTGGGACTGGCTCCTGGTTGGAGCCCTGTCGCTCACGGTCATGCCAGTGCTCGAGCTGGTCAAGTGGATGGCGCGCAGGGGTTGGCTGGGTCCCGCGGAGTAGTGACTCCGAACCCAAGTCACGCCACGTTGCAACCGTGACGAGGGCACCGAGGTGCTCCTGACGCACAGTGCGGGCGGCCCGTTGGCGGGCCGCCCACAGGTGCGCGTTCAGGCTCGGTCTAATCGTCCCGCTCGGGACTGTGGTGACCGAGGTCGATCTCAGTCCATCTCGTAGACCCGCACCGAGTTCGTCTGGTGCGCGAGCCGACCGGGGTTGCCGGCCACGATGACCACCCGATCCCCGTGCTTGACCCAGCCGAGTTCGGTGAGGGCGTCCTGAACCGACTGCACCATGGCGTCGGTGTTGGTGTACTCAGGGGTGACGTACGACTGCACGCCCCAGCACAGGGTCAGTTCCTGAGCCGTCCGGGGCAGCGGGGTGAAGGCGAGGATCGGCACGCGCGAACGCAACCGGGCCAGCCGGTGGGGGGTGTCGCCCGACACCGTGAACGCCGCCAGGTACTTGGCGTCCAACCGTTCGGCGATCGAAATGGCCCCCATCGAGATCACACCGCTCACGGTGTGCGGGTCCCACGGCAAGTGACGGATCTTGTCCAAGCCCTCGGCTTCAGTTCGGGCAATGATGCGGGCCATGATCTCGACAGTCTGGATCGGGTAGTCACCCACGGCGGTCTCACCCGACAACATGACCGCGTCAGCACCGTCCAGGATGGCGTTGGCCACATCCGAGGCCTCCGCCCGCGTCGGACGGTGGGCGGTGATCATGGATTCCAGCATCTGAGTCGCCACGATGACCGGCTTGGCCCAATGCCGGGCGGCGTCGATGATCCGCTTCTGCGCCGAAGGGACTTCCTCCAGCGGGAGCTCAACGCCAAGGTCACCACGGGCGACCATGAACGCGTCGAACGCGTCGACGATGGCGTGCAGGTTCTCCAGCGCCTGGGGCTTCTCCAGCTTGGCGATCACGGGGACCTGCCGGCCCTCCTCGGCCATCACTTTGTGCACCGGCTCGATGTCGTCGGCAGACCGCACGAACGACAGCGCCACCATATCGACGCCATGACGCAAGGCCCAACGCAGGTCCCGCTCATCCTTCTCGCTCAGCGCCGGGACGCTGACCGGGACTCCCGGCAGGTTGATGCCCTTGTGGTCGGACACCCTGCCGCCCACGATGACCTCGGTGACCACGTCGGTCTCGGTCACCTCGATGGCGCGTAACTCGATGGCACCGTCGTTGATCAGGATCTGGTCGCCGACGCTGACGTCCTGGGTGATGGTTTTCAGCGTCGTCGAGCACCGCTCGGCGGTGCCGGGCACATCCTCAACGGTGATGGTGAACCGCTGGCCGGCTTCGAGGAAGGCCTCGCCGTCGATGAAGGTCTCCAAACGGATCTTCGGACCCTGAAGGTCCGCGAAGATCCCGACCGGTCGGCCGGAGATACGGGCAGCATCGCGGATCATGGTGACCCGACGGGCGTGCAGCACGTGGTCACCGTGGCTCATGTTGAGGCGGGCGACATTCATGCCCGCGTTGATAAGGTCGACGATCTTCTCTTGCGAGTCCGTAGCCGGACCGATCGTGCACACAATCTTTGCTCTTCGCACGACCTAGACACTATCGGAACCAGGGCCAGAAACCTGCCTGGTCAGCTTTGTACGAGCTGCAAAGCCCTCGCCAGATCCTCGGGGTAGCGTGACGCGAACTCGAGCCACTCCCCCGTCCCCGGATGGCTGAACCCCAGCCGGGTGGCGTGCAGCCACTGCCGTTCGAGGCCGAGCTTGGCTGCCAGCACCGGGTCACCGCCGTACATGGGATCCCCGACGCAGGGGTGGTGGATCGCCTGCATATGCACCCGGATCTGGTGAGTGCGTCCCGTCTCCAAGTGAACCTCGAGTAGCGTCACCGACCGGAACGCCTCCAACATGGCGTAGTGGGTCACACTGTGGCGCCCACCCGCCACGACCGCCATTTTGTAGTCGGCCCCCGGGTGGCGCCCGATGGGAGCCTCGATGGTGCCCTCAAACGGATCCGGATGGCCCTGGACGAGGGTGTGGTAGACCTTCTCCACGGTTCGGGTCTTGAAGGCCCGTTTCAAGGCTGTGTACGCCGACTCGCTCTTGGCGACCACCATCAGCCCAGAGGTTCCGACATCCAGCCGCTGCACGATGCCTTGGCGCTCCGCGACACCGGAGGTGGAGATCCGGAACCCCGCGGCGGCGAGGTGTTCGACAACCGAGGGGCCTTCCCAGCCGAGGCTGGGATGGGCGGCGACACCGGCGGGCTTGTCGACCACCACGATGTCGACGTCATCGTGGACGATGCCGATCCCCGCGACCTCAGCAGGCGTCACGGTGACCCGCGGCTCGGTGGTGACCTCGATCTCCAGCAGGTCGCCGCCGTGTAACCGAGACGCCTTGGCGATCACCATCGAGTTCACCCGGACGCCCTGCTGCGCGATCAGGCCCTCGATCCTGCTGCGGCTGAGCCCGGTCATCCGGGCAGCAGCCGAATCCACGCGCTCGCCGTCCAACTCGTCCGGGACGAGCCAGACGCTACTCATCGACGCCAGACTCCGCGGGCGACTTCTGGGAGTCCATCACGCTGGTGCCGTCAACGGTCACCTTGGTCACCAGGGTCAGCCAGAGCACGATCAACGCAGCGGCCGTGATGAACATGTCGGCGACGTTGAAGATCGCGAAGTGGGGCAACTGCAGGAAGTCGATCACGTGGCCGCGGAACGGGCCGGGCTCGCGAAACAGCCGATCGATGAGGTTCCCAACGATCCCGGCGAGCAGGCAACCTGTGGCCACCGCCCACCCAGTGTGGCGCACCCTGGGCAACAGCCAACCAACGACACCAGCCGCGGCGGCCACTGCGATCAGCGACAGCAGCACGGTGAAGTTCTCACCCATACTGAAGGCGGCCCCCGGGTTGCGGATCAGCTGGAGAGTCAGCAGCCCCCCGAGCAGAGAAACGGGTCGCGCCGGGTCAAGCTGGCTCAGTGCGAGGGTCTTGGTGGCTTGGTCAGCGAACACTCCCACCAGGGCGATCCCGGCCGCGATCAGGCGGAGCCCGCGCACCCGGACGTTCTCGTGAGCGGTTATCGCCGCTCCTCCCGCTGCTTGCAGGTCACGCACATCGTCGCCCGAGGAAAGACCTGAAGCCGGTCCTTGCCGATCGGATTGCCACAGGACTCGCAACGCCCGTATTCACCGGTCTCGAACATGCGGTAGGCCAGCTGCGCCTGTTCCAGCATGTCCCGCGCGTTCTGCGCCAGTGACATCTCTTGGTCGCGCTCGAAGTTGGACGACCCGACGTCGGCAGGATCCCGTCCGGCACCCTCAGTGCCCTCATCGAACAGGTCCGCCAGTCCAGCCTCCGCGACCTCGATGGCACGCTCCATCCGGGCGATGTCAGCCAGTAGTTCCTGCCGGATTTCCTCGACCTCATCCTCGGTCCAAGGCTCTTCTCCCTCGGCGACCAGGAAAATGGCCGCTCTCGCCAACGACGACGCTTCAGGGGCAATACGCCGGGACGTTGCCATGGAATCGGACTCCTTTGTGATGTCTGAGCAGGGAGAGTACCACCTGTCCAGCACGCAACAGGACACCCCCCGGCAATGGCGTGCCGGGGGGTGTCCTTGAAGGCTTCAGCCTTGGTCGCCCAAGAGGGTGTCGAGCCGCGGCGTGGCGGATCCAACCCCTGGTTCGTTCAAGATGTCGGGAACTTCGCCCGGCTCCAGAACTGCACCGTTCAGCACGTTGATCTGGTTCTGCAGGTGGGTGGTGAGATTGCTTCGGAACGACCCCTCGAAGCTTCGCAGGTGGTCGACCCTCCCGCGCAGCGTGTCGCGTTCGGACTCCAGCTCGCCGAACAACTCCGCGCGCCGTTGATCGACCTCGGTGTTGAGGCCATCGGCTCGGGCCTGGGCTTCATTCGTGACACGGTCGGCATTGACCCGAGCCTCGGACTCTACCCGTTCCGCCCGCGTCCGCGCATCGGTCAAGGTTTCGTGAGCCTTGCGGTTGGCGCCGTCGATCAAGCCTTCGGCCTCGGCGCGCGCCTCGGAGACC
>JBAVKY010000315.1:0-1992 GCA_049688555.1 Propionicimonas sp. | reverse complement strand
GCTGGCCTTGAGGTGCACGGCGACCTCGACCGGCTGCTCACGGCGAGCTAGGCCCGTCTTTCGCACATGCGGTTGAGTGGTGCGCTTCGGGTCATGGCCAGCGGGGTTGGGTGGGATCGACGCGGAGGAGGTCCAGGAGTTGGGCCTGTAGGCGTCCGGGTTTGGGGATGGTGGCTGTTTGTCCCCGTTGTTCGCGGGGTGGGGGGATGAGTCGGAGTTCGCCGAGGGCTTGGAGGATGAGGCGTCCGGTGGGTTTGCGACGGCGGCCGTCGTTGAGGTAGAAGCCGTACATCTCGGTGTCGGGGGCGAGGTTGCGTCGGACTTCACGTTCGATGAGGCAGAAGATCAGCAGGGCCAGGCAGATGACCGTGATCAGGGCGGTGATGCGCTGGTTGCTGTGTAGGAAGATCGGTGCTACGGCCAAGGGGCCCTTGAACTCGCCGTAGCGGCGTTCGACGATCGGCTGGTCCTTGTAGCGCAGGAACACCTCGGTGGCATCGATCTCGGCGGGGAGGTTGGTCAGCAGGGCGTACCAGCCGTCGGCGGCGGCCTCGGCGTCGATGGCGGCCTGGTCGAACGACCAGGTGAACGTTGGCTTCCCGTCATCGTCGGTGGTGACGGTGGTGTTCAGATAGGCCACGACGCGGCGGTGGCGGGCGATCGTGGTGGCCTTGGCGGTGACGGTCTCGGAGGTGGGGTAGTGGCGGGTGCCGGCGGTACGGGTGAGGGTGTCCAGGTCGGTGCGGGCCTTGGCGAGTTTCAGTGCACGGGCCTTGGCCTGGGCTTGGGCGTTTGCGGTGGAGTACACCAGGATCCGCCGTACCTGGTGGATGGGGTCCTTCTTGCGGGGGCCGGCCAGGTCCATGGTGTCCTCCATGATCCGGTAGGTGCTCCGGTTCCGGAAGATGGAGGCGTTCTCGTCGCGTTCGGTGGTGTATTCCACGATGGTGGCCTGGGCTGGGTCGAGGCCGGCGAACAGCCCGTCGGGTACGCGGGAGGCGGCCAGGGGCGCCAGGAACGTGATGTTGGCCTTGGCCATCGCGGTGATGTTGGTGTACGAGATGAGCTTCGAGTCGCCGGCGAGCAGGAACGTGCGGGTGCCGGCGAGGGTGTGTAGGGCGTCCATGGTGTCCACGACCTGGGCGACCTCGCCGGCTCCGCCGTCGTAGGCGCGGTGGAAGACCGGGATGCCGCCGTCGGCGGTGACCGCGAGGCCGGCCTGGATCTGTTTGAGGTCGGTGCGTCGGTCTTTGGGGTGGCCCCAGCCCGGGGCGGGGTGGTTGTCGTCGATTTGGTTGTAGGCGCCGTGCAGGGAGATTGAGGTCATGTCCCACTGGATCTGGGTGACGTCGATGCCGAAGGCGTCGATCGCCTTCGCGCCGATGGACCCGACGACCTGGTCGACCTGGGGTGCCAGGGCGTCCAGCGCCCGGCCGAGGCGATCGTCGTTGAGGGCGTCCGGGTGGATGCCGAAGACCTCGTTCACGGCCCACCCGTCGGCCCAGTCGGCCACGGCGACCATGGCCTTCGGGCTGGTCAACCGGTTGGCGATGAGCGCCTCAATGACCTGGCCGTGGGTGAGTGACAGGGGCAGGTCCCGCATCGGGCAGGCCCGGTCCACCACACCCGCGATGTCCAGCCGGCGACAGAAGTCCGCGATCACCGGCAACGACCCCAACTGCTTCTCCAACCGGCCGACCGCGCCGATCTGCGCCCGCGGTCGCCGTGACATCCACCGAGACTCGTCCGATCTGCCCATGGATCAGCAACGAACCAGCCCGACATCCGAAACGCAAGTCACTCAACGGCATGTGCGAAAGACGGGGCTAGGCTGCGGTGAGGTGCCGGATGTCCGGGGTGGACTCTGGTGTGGAGGGTGGCATTTCTACGAGTTTGCCGTTTTTGAAGCGAGCACCCGCGCGGACGAGAGCGACGAGGCTGGGAGCGTTGACCGGCTGCCAGTGGGCTTGCGCGGCCTCGATGAGTTTGTAG
>JBAVKY010000314.1:0-7632 GCA_049688555.1 Propionicimonas sp. | reverse complement strand
CTTCAGGAGCTTGCGGTGCTTCTTCTTCGCCATCCTCTTGCGGCGCTTCTTGATGACCGAACCCACTAGTAGACCTCTCGCGTGCCGGCACGCCGGCGAAGTTGGACGATGCGGGCTGCCAGGCAGCCCCACGAACGCGGCCGGACAACCCAGCCAAGCACTGAATCTTACTCACCACGGCGCCGTGGGGCGAAATCCCGCCTGGAACGCCGTCGAGCCAAGCCTAGGGAGGATCAGCCGGCGTCGAAGAACGCCTGGCGCAGGTAGGCGTCCACAGCCTGTTCCGGGACGCGAAAATTGCGCCCGAACCGGACAGCTTCGAGCTCACCAGCATGGATCAAGCGATACACCGACATCCGTGACACCCGGAGCAATGCGGCCACCTCGTTCACCTTCAGGAACTTGACTGATCCCAAGTGGGTCACTGGATCGCTCATGGTGTGCTGGTTCCTCTCCTGCGCCCTCCTCCCCCGAGGCTGGCACCCCGCCACCCTAGCGGCAGGGTGAGCCCCGCGGCTGGCATCGATCCAAGAAGGTCAAGTCGACACGCCGTTTCCCGGTTGCGCTTGCCGCCGCCTCGCGCGACGGTTGAATCATGCGGATCGATCTCAACGCCGACCTGGGTGAGTCCTTCGGCGCCTGGCGCATGGGCGACGACGCTGCCTTGCTGGACGTCGTGACCAGCGCGTCCATCGCCTGCGGGTTCCATGCCGGGGATTCCCGGACGATGTTGCGCACGGTCGGTCTGGCCGAGGAACGCGGCGTCACGATCGGCGCCCACGTGAGCTACCGCGATCTCGAAGGCTTCGGCCGACGGTTCATCGATGTCACACCCGAGGAACTCAACGCCGACGTGATCTACCAACTTGGTGCCCTGGCAGGAATGTGCGCCGTGGTGGGCACCCGGATGAGTTACGTCAAGCCGCACGGGGCGCTGTACCACGCGATCGGCCACCACCGCGAACAGGCCGAAGCTGTGGTGTCGGCCATCCACGCGTTTGACCCGTCGCTGGTGCTGCTGGGGCCTTCCGGCAGCCTGTCCGCCTGGCTCGCTGAAGCTACCGGGCTGGCGACCGCGGATGAAGCCTTTGCCGACCGCGCCTACGCCCCTGACGGCACCCTGCTGCCGCGGGACGAGCCGGGGGCGGTGCTGGTCGATGCCGACCTCGTCGCGGACCGCGTGGTGCGGCTGGTCGCGTCCGGGTACATCGCCACGAGTCAGGGCCTGGTGGCGGTGCGCGCCGACTCGGTGTGCGTGCATGGTGACACCCCGGGGGCGGTCGCCATGGCCCGCGCCATCCGGGAACGGCTTGCGGGTGAGGGCGTCGAGCTGCGTCCGTTCGTTCGGTGAACCGGCGGGGACGGCGGCACGGCAAGAGAACGGGAGGCGAGGATGCAGGCCCGGCTGTTGCCCTGCGGTGAAGCCGCGCTGCTGATCGAGGTCGCCGATGCCACCGCGGTTGGGTCGGTGACGGCAGCTCTGCTCGACCATGGCGACGCTGGCGGAATGCCAGCCGGAGTCGTCGAGGTGGTGCCCGCCGCACGGTCGGTGCTGGTGAGGTACGCCGATCCGACAAGCATGGCGGCTCACCGTCCGATCCTGGTGGCACTGCTCGCGGCCACCAGCCCCGTACTCCCCCCGGCCAGCAGCGAGCGGACGATCCGGGTACCGATCGTCTACGACGGGCCAGACCTGGCGCTGGTCGGTGAGCTGACCGGGATGAGCGCCGACGAGGTGGTGGCCGCCCACACCGGGCGGCCCTGGCGGGTGGCCTTCGGTGGCTTCGCGCCCGGCTTCGCCTACCTCAGCGACGGTGATCCGCGGTTGCGGGTGCCACGCCGCGCGGAGCCGCGGCCAGCGGTCCCGGCGGGGTCGGTGGCGCTGGCCGGTGAGTTTTCCGGCATCTACCCGCGGGCCTCCCCGGGCGGCTGGCAGTTGCTCGGACGCACCCGCGTGCCGCTGTGGGACGCCGGACGCCAGCCGCCGGCTCTGCTGCGCCCCGGCTGGTGGGTGCAGTTCGAGGTGGCCCCGTGAGCGCCTTGGCGGTGATTCGCCCGGGACCCCTGGCCCTGCTGCAGGATTCCGGACGCCCGGGCCTGGCGGGCATCGGGGTGACCCGCTCGGGCGCTGCCGACCGCGGGGCCTTCCTGGCCGGTGCCGCGCTCGTTGGCAATGACGCCGCGGGAAGCCAGGCGGCCGTCGAGATCCTGCTCGGTGGGCTGGTCTTCGAGGTGGTGGAAGGACCGGTTCGGCTGGCGATCACCGGTGCGCCGTGCCCCGTCCGAGTAGGGGAGATCACGCTGCCGTACGGACGAGCCGTCGAGGTGGGGGCTGGCATGCGAGTCGGTGTCGGCATGGCCCCGCGAGGGCTGCGGTGCTACCTGTCGGTGGCGGGCGGGCTCGCGGTCGAAGCGGAGTTCGGTTCCCGCTCCCGCGACACGCTGGCCGGGCTTGGCCCCGAGCCGCTGCAGGCTGGCATTCTGCTGCCGGTGGGAACCCCCTACGCAGGTTCCCCCAGCGCAAGTCCCATCACCGCCGCGGTCGCGGCCCCGGAATGGACTCAGCCCACCGTGCTGGCGATCCAGCCAGGTCCGCGGACGGACTGGCTCGCCGATCCCGTTGCGCTGGCGGGTGACTGGCAGGTCTCCGCCTCCAGCGACCGGGTGGGGGTGCGGCTGCTCGGTGGGCCGCTCGCCTGGGCACCGGCCAGACGGGGAACCGAATTGCCTAGTGAACCAGTGGTTCGGGGAGCCATCCAGGTGCCGCCGAACGGCCTGCCCGTGGTCTTCGGCCCCGACCACCCCACGACGGGCGGTTACCCGGTGGTCGCTGTGCTGACCGAGTCGGCCAGCGATCGGCTCGCGCAGGTGCGGCCCGGTGAAGCCGTCACTCTGCGCTGGCGGCGATAGCCGTCCGCCAGGCGAACGGACCCAGCGACCCCACCCGCACCGAGGCCGCCCTGACGGCGAAAGCCAGCGCGTCGAGGTCCCGCCGGCCGGTCGCGAGGGCGAAGCAGTAGGCGCCATGCAGCACGTCCCCCGCCCCGAGGGTGTCGACGACGGCGGTCGGGGGCACCGGCAGGCTGCCGCTGGCTCCCGTCGTCCACCACCGCAGCGGGTCGCCACCCTGGCTGACCGCGACGAGGGCGGGGCCCAGCCGCAGTAACTCCGGCGGCGCCAAACCACCCGGATGGCGATAGTCGGCGCTGCAGATGACGGTGCTGGCGAAGCGGTACACCTCGTCGAAGATCGGCTTGTGCGAACCGGCGTCGACCACCACGTCGATGCCCGCCTTCGCAGCTCCTCCGACGGCGGCCAGGGCGAGCTCGGGGTGGTGTCCGTCCACCAGCACCACGTCGACACCGGTCAACTCCGGCGCTGCGACCGCCCCGAACACTGGACGCGTGCCCGACCCGCTCGCCACGGCCCGGTCGCCGGTTGCCGGGTTCACCCACGCGCACGAGACGGCGAGTTCGAAGCTGGCGGGCGCGGCATCCACCACCTGAACCCCGGCGCTGGCGAGATCCGCCCGGACGGAATCGGCGGCCACCCCCGTTCCCAGGGCCGTCAGCAGGGAAGCCCGGCCACCCAGCGCAGCGAACGTGATGGCGGCCACCGCCGCCGGCCCTCCCGCGGCCAACCAGGTGCGGCTGGCAGTGGTCTTCTCGTTGGCCCCAGGCATGCGCTCGACCAACGCGACGACGTCGAGGGTCGCCAGCCCCACGAACAGCGCGGCCGGCTGGGTCGTCATGGGCGTCGGGCCCCCTGCAGCGACAGCGCGTTCCACGACAGCGCGGGCGTCAGGATTGAGCCAGGGCCCGGCTGCGGTCCCGGGCGGCTTCCATCGCCGTGATGAAGGCGGCCTTGACGCTGTGATCCTCGAGTGCGCGAAGCGCGGCTGCGGTCGTCCCGCCCGGAGAGGTGACGCGCTCCCGAAGCACCGTGGGGTGTTCGCCGCTCTCGGCGAGCAACTTCGCCGAACCGTACATGGTCTGGACGACCAGCGTCGTGGCGGTGTCGCGGGGCAGGCCGAGCATGACGCCGGCGTCGATCATGGCCTCGACCACGAAGAACAGGTAGGCGGGGCCGGAACCGGAGATCGCGGTCACCGCGTCCTGGTACTTCTCGGGCACGGTGATCACCTTGCCGACCGCCGCCAGCAGTTCGGACACGTGGTCGAGGTGCTCCGTCGTCGCCGAGGTTCCCGGCGAAATGGCCGCCATTCCCTCGTCCACCTGCGCTGGGGTGTTCGGCATCACGCGGACGACCGGCGTGCCCACAGGCATCGCCGCCTCGATCTGGGCAGTGGAAACCCCTGCGCAGAGCGAAACCACCAGCGTCCCCGGACTGATCGCCGCAGCCACCACGGGCAGCACCTCACTGATGTCCTGGGGCTTCACGACGATCACGACGGTGTCGGCCTGACCGCTCACCTCGGCGGTGGAACCGGTTGCGATGCCGTAGCGCTTGCCAAGCTCGGCCAGGCGTGCGGCGTGGCGATCGGCGGCCGCGATCTGACCGGGTTCCCAGCCGGCCCGCAGCAGTCCTGCCATCAGGGTCTCGCCCATGACGCCAGCGCCGATCACGCCGAGGGTGGTCATCGTGCGGCCACCAACTCCGCGATCTGGACGGCGTTCAGGGCCGCGCCCTTGCGCAGGTTGTCGGCGCTCACGAAGAGCACCAGCCCGCGTCCGCCCGGCACGGACTGGTCGGCGCGGATCCGTCCGACGAAGCAGGCGTCCTTGCCGGCCGCCAAGCGCGGGTTGGGGACATCGACGAGTTCGACTCCGGGAGCCGTGGCCAACAGGCCAGTGGCCCGCGTCACGCTGATCTCCTCGGCGAACTCGGCGTGGATGCTCAGCGAGTGCCCGGAGAAAACCGGCACCCGCACACACGTGCCGGCCACCGCCAATTCCGGAAGGTGCAGAATGCGCCGCGACTCGTGGCGCAGCTTCTGCTCCTCATCCGTCTCGCCGCTGCCGTCATCGACCAGCGAACCTGCCAGCGCGATGACATTGAACGCGATCGGTTCGACATAGGGCGCCGGGTTGCCCGCGGGCACCGCGGAGCCGTCCAACGCCAACACTGTCGGGTCGGGGATGGCCGCCACCTGCTCAGCGAGCGCCCGCACCCCGGCCACCCCGGAGCCTGACACCGCCTGGTAGGTAGCCACGATCAACCGCTGCAGGCCAGCCGCGTCGTGCAGCGGCTTCAACACCGGCATGGCCGCCATCGTGGTGCAGTTGGGGTTGGCGATGATCCCCTTGGGCGGGTTGATCGCGTCCTCGGGATTGACCTCGCTCACCACCAGCGGGACGTCGGGGTCCTTGCGCCAGGCAGAGGAGTTGTCGACGACAATCGCCCCGGCCGCGGCCACCAACGGGGCGAATTCGCGGGACGTCGTGGCTCCCGCGGAGAACAGGGCGAGGTCGAGCCCGGCGAAGTCGGCGGTCGCGGTGTCCTCGACGACCACCTCGCGCCCGGCCCACGGCAGGGTTCTGCCCGCCGACCTGGCTGAGGAGAAGAACCGAATCTGCTCCACGGGGAAGCCTCGCTCGGCCAACAGTGCCCGCATTACGCCGCCGACCTGACCGGTGGCTCCAAATACTCCAACACGCATGACCCCAGCCTAACCGAGCCATTCGCCCGCACCCGTGCGCGTTCGCCCCAATCGCCGCAGGCTCAGAACCAGTCGGTGTACGGGGCGATCAGGCTGTAGCCGATGAAGGCGACGAGATCGAGAATGACGTGGGCCACCACGAGCGGCATGACCCGCTTGACGCGCAGGTAGACCAGCCCGAACACCAGGCCCATCACAGCGTTCCCGACGAAGCCGCCGAAGCCCTGATACAGGTGGTAGCCGCCGCGGATCACGGCGCTGGACACCACGATCAGCCACGGACGCCACGCCAGCGCGGCGGCACGATTGAAGAAGAAGCCGATCATGACGACTTCTTCCAGCACGCCGTTCATGAGGGCGTACCCGACCAGGACGGGCACCGTCCACCAGTTCTCGGCCAGATTCGCAGCCGCCACGTTGGTGTTGAGCCCGAGGGCGCGGGCCGCGACGTAGAACGCCAGGCCCGGGATTCCGATCGCCGCGGCCAGCCCGAATCCTCGGGCGAGGTCACGCCCGGGCTCCCTCGGATCGAACCCGATGCCCCGACGTTGCCCCGCCACGTGAAGCAGGTAGAGCGCAAGCATGGCTGGCACCACCGGGAAGCAGATGCCGGCCACCTGGTAGGCGAGATCCAGCCAGGGACGGTCGGGCACAACCGAGTTGTTCAGGGAAGTGGTCTGCTCGTTGAGCGGGACGTTGCGGGTCAGCTTCTCGATGATCGACAGGATCGAGTACACCGCCGACTGGCCTAGCGAGACGCCCAGCACCAGCAGGATTTCCAGGCCTGGACTCTGACGAGCCTCGGCAGCGACGAGCTCCGGGGCGTCGCTCACCGCGGGTCGTCCTGGATCCGCCAGTGCCTGCGGGTGAACTCCAGGGCGTCGGCCAACTGTTGTAGTCGTTCGTCCGAGGTCGTCGCCGAACGGCTGTTGACCTCGAGGACGATCTGCCCGGTGTAACCACGTCGCGCGAGGGCCGCCAGCACTTCATCGGCCCGCTGCTCCCCCGCACCCGGCATCAGGTGCTCGTCGGCAGCCAACTGGCTGCCGTCGGTGAGGTGGAGGTGGGCAAGCCGTTCTCCCCAGTCGTGCACCAGGTCGAGGGACTGCTGGCGGGCCGTGGCGGCGTGCGACATGTCAAGGGTGAGGTGGTCGACGTCGAGCAGCGCGGCGTCCCAGCCAGGAGAATACGCCCGCACCTCGCCGCCGCCCGGCCCCCGCCAGGGGTACATGTTCTCCACGGCGAAGGTGATCCCAGTGGCGTGGGTGAGCCTCCGGATTCCTGACGTGAAGCCTGACGCATAGCTGCGCTGCCACCGGAACGGGGGGTGCACCACGACCACCGCGGCGTCCAGGTGCAGGGCCGCCTCGGCCGAGCGGTCGAGCTTGTCCCAGGGGTCCGACCCCCAGGTGCGCTGGGTCACCAGCAGACACGGGGCGTGGATGGAGCCGATCGGCACCTCGTAGTACTCCCGCAGCCGATCGAGGGAAGCGATGTCGGTGGAGGCCTTGTCCAGACCCACCATGACCTCGACGGCGTCGAAACCGAGCTCCTGGGCAATGTCGAAAGCGCGCAGGGTCGACTCCGGATACACCGACGATGTCGACAGGGAGACCAGAGGTCGTGGTCGGGCGGGCGGCACGGTCCCATGGTAGGCGGCGGCCCACAGCACCGTTCAGCGGCGGCTGGCAAGGCCGATTGTCGTGACTCAACGTCGAGATGTCCCGGGTCGTGTCGCGTCTTCCTGACGTGAGTTGGGTGGGGACTACGACCGCGGGGCGGGCTGCGGGTGCTGGTGGCAAGATGACGCAGGGTGTGTGGTGGCGTGTGGTTCGCAGTTGGCGATGACCTGGGCGTGGCAGCGCGAAAGTGTCACAGCACGGACTATAATAATACATATGTTCGATTTGCAGGGGATCGGGTCGTTGGGCGCCGAAGCGGCCCTCGCCACGGTCGAACACGCCCAACGGGACCGGCGTCACGCCGAGGTGGTGGAGGCGTTGGGCATGCTG
>JBAVKY010000313.1:0-1815 GCA_049688555.1 Propionicimonas sp. | reverse complement strand
GCTGATCCGGGACGGGATCACCGAGCCGTCCCCCGAAGACAGCGAACTGCTGCTGCCCGATGACACGTTGCTCATCGCGGGCAATCCGGAGGCGCAGCGCGCCATTGACGCCACCGTGTCGCATGAGAAGCCCTATGTCAAGCCGCCTCGTTTTGGTGGGCGATGAGGCGTTGGAGTGCGCGGTGTTGGTCGGGGTTGTAGGGGGTTCGGTCTTGCCAGCAGTGCCAGATGATGTGGAGCCAGGCGCGGGCGAGGATGCGGACGGCGTGGGGGTGGTCGTGGCCTCGGTTGCGGGCGCGTTGGTAGAGGTCGGCGGCCCAGGGGTTGGTTTTGACGGTGTCGGCGGCGAAGTTGGTGACGGCGTCGCGGAGTTGTTTGTCGCAGGCCCAGCGGAAGCCGACGGTGCGGATCTTTCCGGATTGTCGGGTGGAGGGTGCGGCGCCGGCGAGGCAGGTCAGGGATTCCGGGGTGGGGAACTTGGCGCGGCAGTCTCCGATCTCGGCGAGCAGGCGGGCGGCCCGGACGCGGCCGGCGCGGGGCAGGGACGTGAAGATGTGCGCGTCGGCGTGCGCGGCGAGTTGTTTGCTGATCTGGGTCTCGAGGGTCTTGATCTGATGGGTGAGGGTGGCCAGGACGGCGACGAGGGCTCGGGTGATGTGGGCTTGGTCGTCGGCGGCAGGGCCGGTGGCGCCGCGGGGTGCGCTGGTGAGGCGTGCGTGCAGGACGGTGGGGTCGACCTTGCCGGAGTAGCCCTGTTTGGCGAGCCAGTCGCCGAGGCGTTTGGGGGTGAGCCAGTCGGCTTGGTGCTGGGTGGTGAACCGGGTCAGGAACGCCAGGCTGATCGCCGAGTCGAGGTCTTTGAACAGGCCGATGGCGCCGGGGAACACGTTGCGCAGGTGCGCGCGGAGCTGGTTCGCGGTGGCGACCCGGGTGTTGACGAGGTCTTTGCGGGTGCGGCAGGCGCGGCGCAGCGCGATCGTGGCGTCGGTGTCGGGGACCAGCGGTCGCAGCCGGGCCCGGTCGGTGCGCAGGGTGTCGGCGAGCACGTAGGCGTCGAACCGGTCGTCCTTGTTGCCGGCCGACCCGTAGCGGCTGCGGAGGTTCTTGACCCGGTTCGGGGAGATCACCACGACGGTCAGGCCGGCGTCGAGCAGGGTGTCGACCACGGGGCCGTCGGGGCGTTCGATGGCGACCTCGCCGACACCGTGACCGTGCAGGAAGCCGACCAGGTCACGCAGGCCGGCGGCGGTGTGCTCGACGCTGCGCCGGGCGAGTTCCCGGCCGCGATGGTCGACGATCGCGACGGCGTGGTCGTCGCGGGCCCAGTCGAGTCCGGCGGTCACGTCGTTGAGGGGTTGTTCGGGCAGGACCGTGCCCACGGTGTTGATGGCAGACTTCATGTCAGCCTCCTCGCTGCTAGCTCCAGTGGGGAGGCACCCTTGGGTAGTGGTGCCGCTGGTACCGGGACACGGCTGCCGATTCGCTCACTGATCGGCGCTCGCCGCCGGATAACCCAGCCTTGGCGCTCAGCCCTATCGACGGTCCGCGCGCCCCGGGTAACCACCACGCCTCGCAGATCTCATGCTGGACATCATCAACCGCGTCAAGCGAGCAGGGCGATGACCTGGTGGCACCTCGGGTGCATCAACGCTCCATCCAGAAACGCTGACACGAGGAAGGTAGTCCAGTGAGCCAGGTGATCGACGTCCGCATGGACTCCGTCGCGGCCATCAACGCGGCGATGGCCGCCATCGCTGCGGGGGAGTGCATCGTGCTGCCCACCGACACCGTGTACGGGATCGGGGCGAATGCCTT
>JBAVKY010000312.1:0-4272 GCA_049688555.1 Propionicimonas sp. | reverse complement strand
CTGCACATGTGCCTTGCTGACGATGCGCTCGTCGGGAACGAACTCGGTGAACTCGCGGTCGACCTGCTCGACAATCACCTTCGCAAACGTAGCCTCGACGTGGAACTTGGTGCCCACACCCTCGGGTGGCGCCGCGACGACCTCGGTGACCTTCAACCCGGGCCATCCCTCGAACAGGTGGCGTGGGTCCCGACAGTACTCGAACACCTCGTGGACCGGGGCATCGATCAGTGTTTCGTATCGCCTGGAGAAGTCCGCCATTGTCCTCATCTCCTCAATGAGTTCGGACCAGGATTCAACCGGGGCCCCGATGCTGGAGCCCTTCAGACTCGCAAATTGAGACTACACCCGCAACTGTCGACGCAACCGGTGGTGATTGGAGTGCACAGCCCAAGCGAATCCAGTGCCAATCAAGTCATCACCATTGACGCCTGAGCGTCACAGCTCGATCCAGCATCGCCGTTGAACACACTCCTAAGCCGCGGCGTGGCCGATAGCCTTCGTCAGTGTCAGCTGGTGGTGCCGCGGGTGACCGTGGTGGTTGGATTCCTTCATATCCGGTGTCTGGCTCATAGCCTTCCTGTCGCCCCTTGGGGCTGATCTTCCAGCGTTTTGCCGGCACCGGATGTGAAGGACCGGCCGGCGTGACTTGATAGGAGCGTGGCATCGCCCCCACTGACGTGTGTCCGCCGACCGGCCCGACCGTCCCTACTGTCAGGCAAGGAGGCAGGTCTCATGGTTGTTGTTGGAGCTGATGTTCACAAGTGGAACCACACGTTCGTGGCCGTCGATGAGGCCGGCCGCAAGCTGGGCCAGTTGACCGTGAAAGCGACGGCGGCGGGTCACGACCAGGCGGTCTTCTGGGCTCGACGCGAGTTCGGCGACCAGTTACGGCCCTTGCCACCACGCTGGCCGGCTGGGACGGGATCGACGCCCGCCTGGCCCGCGAGCTACTCACCGACATCGACGCGCTGACGGTGCGGATCAACACGCTGGAGAAGGAGATCGAGGCCCTGGCCGCGGTGCGGGCCCCGGCACTGCTGCAGCTACCGGGGTGTGGTCCGCTGACCGCGGCCAAGATCTTCGGGGAGACCGCCGGTATCGCCCGGTTCGCCGGTGAGGCCAAGTACGCCATGCACGCCGGCGTGGCCCCAATCCCGGTCTGGTCGGGCCGTACCGCCGGGCGGGTCCGGCTGAACAAGTCCGGGAACCGGCAACTCAACGCTGCCCTGCACCGGATCGCGGTCACCCAGATCCGACTGGCCGGTCTCGGCGCCACCTACCACCGCAAACGCCTCGACGCCGGAGACTCCACCACCGAGGCCCTTCGCTGCCTGAAACGACGACTCGCCCGCACCGTGTACGACACCCTCAAGAACAGCCAGGAACCCGCCGCCGATGGAGCCTCCTGCAACCGTGAAGGTTTGGGCTTGATGGATCGGATCGCCGGCGGCCCGCTCGCTGCCTAATGACCACCGCCCGGAGCCGGGGTCAAGGCTGGCCGAAGGCCACCCAGATGGGCTTTGGCCTTGACCCCGGCGAGGACGTGGTCACACTCGGTGCGCGGGTCCCGGTCGTTCATGCCGACTGCTTCCCTTGGATTTGGTTGGAGGGCCTAGTCGTGAGGTGTTCAGGCTGCGATTGACATAACCGCCGATCGACCCAGGCCTATTGACATAGGAGAAAGGCTGAGTATCGCGCACAACAGGTTCGCTGAGGCGAACGCGTCGTCGAGCCGGTTCAGGTTCTTGGCCAGCCCGCGGTAGCGGGTCCTGGCGAAACCGAAGTCACGTTTCAGGATCAAGAACGGATGCTCCACCTTGGCACGGATCGACGCCTTACCGGATTCGATCAGCCGGTCCGGCCCGGGCATCGTCTTCAGGACGCCTTTGCGGGCAGCGACACGGAACTCCACCCCGGCCAGGTGCTCATCGCCGGCGACGTCGCGACGCTTCTCGACGCCCTGGTAGCCGGCGTCGGCGTACACCACCTCGTCATCGCCGCGGACCAGGCGGGTGATCTCATCGAGGTCGTGCACGTTCGCCGCCGTGGCGGTGACCGAATGGAGCTGTTGACCTGGTCCTCCACCGCCTCATCCGACAGGTGGAACCACACCTGCAGCAGATACATCCGCAGCATCGTCTCGATCGGCACCGGCTTCCGACCCCGCGCCTTGTTGTAGTAGACCGGCTCGACCAGACCGACCCACTCGGCCCACGGGATCACCTCATCCATCATCGTCAGGAACTCCTCCCGACGGGTCACCCTGCGACGGCGGCTGTGCTCGGCGTCAGTGAAACTCGGCCGCGGACCCTTCACAACAGTATTCTACCTAGCCACAGCCATAATCAGCCGTCCGGCACAGCCAGCACCGCCACAACCCGCGGCGCCCCCGCTCGACCATTACTCAGCGTTTCCTTAGGAGGTGGACGGCCCCAAGCGCCCTGCTTCCGAGACTGGCGCTCTCAGCTCCTTGAGTTCCACGAAGATCGTGTGGGTCGCAGTGCTGCCGACGTTCGTTCCCGAGTGTTCTTGGGCGTCCAGCCATCGAGCCTGCAAGGCCGGCAACTCCACGTCGATCTCGTTGCCGCCCGACCGAAGCCGGCGTCGGAACGTGCTGAGCGTGACCATCACGCTGTCGGGGTGTGAGTGTGGTTGGGTGGCGTCGCCTGGTTGGTCGACGTACTCCAGGACCCGGACACGGTCGTTCTCGAACAGCACCCGGTACAGTTCAGGATTGGTGACGATGGGGTCGGCCATGGTGCTCCCTTTCGATGCAACGCGGTCCGCTGCCTGACCACCACTGTCCAACGCCTCGCGCAATTCAGCAAGGGTCGCATGGACGCGCACCGTCGATTCCCCTCCCAAACGTCCGGTTGTCGTGGGTACCGGCCGAGCCCTCGCCAGTCCGGTAGCGGCTGACGGGTCAGCACTCGTCGCGTCGATCGCAGTGAGGTCTTGCCGCAGATCGTGCGCCCGCTGATGGTGGGGAGGCGCATCGTTGCTGGAAGTCGTGCCCCGAGGTGCAAACTCGCCTTCGGTTGAGTGTGACGCACAGGCGGGCGCGATCGGCTCTGGCAACCGCGATGCTGGTTGTTCAAGGACGGTTTGGCGCGGGATGAGTCTCGGGAGTTGGCGCGATCATGCAGATGTTGACGGGCTTCGTCAGGGCCACCCGGTGCTGACGTTCTACATGGTCACGTTCAGTGTTTCATGGGCCGGGAGCCTGGCGGTCATCAGCGCCACAAGCGGGCTCCCCGGCACCAGTCAGGACCTAGGGACGTTGGCACGTGGGTTCTCGCCCAGACCAACGGCCGGTCAACAATGCGCGTCCCGCAGCGCGCGTGCAAGGGTGGGAGCGTGGAATCCGAGGATGAAGTCCGCCAACTGCGTGACGCGGCGGTGCTGTGGTTGGTCGACGGTGAGTTCGACCGCGTGGTGGATGCCGCCGTCGAGTGCCTCATGCGCGGGCGAAGCACTCCGAGCCTCGACACACTGGCCGGAAGCTCGCCCTCCGAGCCCTACGGAGAGCGCCTTGACCTGGTGGGGAGGGTGCTGGACGAACTCGATCTGCCGGCCGTTCCCGAGAATCCCGATGAACTCGCCCGCGAGGCCGCCCGTATCCAGCTCCGTGCCCGCCACGCCGGCGTCCTTTCCGCCACCGACCTGAGTTCCTGGGTCACCGGACGCCTGACGTGCGACACCCGCGCCCGCGTCGAGGACGCCCTGGCCGACGACAACTGAACTTACGGCGTCATGGGCTTCGAGGCTGTCACCGCGGAGCACCGCTGCGGGAATCCGACCGATCAGGCTGCGATCCGAGGCTCTGCCACGGTCGAGTGACCTCGCCCTTTTCGCGGCCGAACGCCACGAAACGATCATTGAGACGGTGAGCAGGGCGATCCGCGCGCTCAGCCAGCGCACAGGAAAAATCGGGCCGGCGGTCCTCAGTGAGGTGCGTGGGACACTGGCGCTGCTGCTGGACCTCTAGCCGTTCGGTCACGCGGCAGCACTGCGCTCGCGTCATGCCGACGTCAGTTGAACGCGCAAGTTCGACGCCAACCCCGTCTGAAACCGAATGCACTCTCCTATATGCCGTCCTGGGGCGTGGGGCAGGATGTGGTCATGACGAAGTACCTCATCCCGTTCCCCAGCGCCACGATGGCTATCCCCGATGAGGATCTTCCTGCCGTGGGGGAGGCTGCGCGTGCTGTGGTCCGAGAGGCGAAGGCCGCAGGTGTGTACGTATTCGGCGGTGGCATCGACGAGGAG
>JBAVKY010000311.1:0-2994 GCA_049688555.1 Propionicimonas sp. | reverse complement strand
CGTCCTGGGGGTTCCGTACAACTACATGGTCCCCGGCTTCCGGAACGGACGGGTGAACACCCTGCGGCTGTGGAGCGCCCAAGCGACCAAGGCCTTTGACCTCACCATCTTCAACTCCGGCGACTATGCCGAGGCGGTCCGGGCCCAGACGTTCGCCGAGAACATCACCAAAGTGCTGTACCCCGAAGACTCCACGCCCCAGGGCAAGGAACTTCGCCTGCAGCAGCAGTACTTCTTCGTGGCCTGTTCGCTGCGCGACTTCATCGAGCAGGTGCTGGAACCAGACGTCGACCTGCACGACTTGCCGCAACGCATCATCTTCCAGCTCAACGACACCCACCCGGTGATCGCCGTTCCCGAGCTGATGCGGCTGCTGGTGGACGAACGCGACTTCGAGTGGGACGAAGCCTGGGAGATCACCAAGAAGTGCTTCGCCTACACCTGCCACACTCTGCTGCCTGAGGCCCTGGAGGTGTGGTCGGTCGATCTGCTGGGACGGTTGCTGCCGCGTCATCTGGAGATCATCTACCGCATCAACGACGACTTCCTCGAGGAGGTCCGCGCCGCCTACCCGAATGATGAGATGCGGGCGCGGCGCATGTCCATCATCGCCGACTACCCCGATCGGGCGGTGCGGATGGCCTACCTGGCCACCGTCGCCGGGTGGAAGGTCAACGGCGTCGCCGAGTTGCACTCCCAGCTGCTGCGAGACAAGGTGCTGCCGGACTTCTCCGAGCACTGGCCAGAGAAGTTCACCAATGTCACGAATGGGGTCACGCCGCGGCGGTTTGTCCGGATGGCCAACCCGGCACTGTCCGAACTCATCACCGACGCGCTGGGCAGCGGTTGGGTCACCGAGTTGGAGCGGCTCGAGGAACTGGAGCCGTACGCCGAGGACGCCGACTTCCGCGCTGCCTTCGTCCAGGTGAAGCAGCGCAACAAGACCCGCCTCGCCAACCTGCTGCGGGCTCGCGACGGGATCGAACTGCCCGAGAACCACCTACTCGACGTGATGGTGAAGCGGCTGCACGAATACAAGCGTCAAAGCCTCAAGATCCTGCACATCGTCACGCTGTACGAGCGGATTCTGTCGGGGAAGGTTCGACCCGAGGACATTGTGCCCCGCACGGTCATCTTCGGCGCCAAGGCTGCCCCCGGCTACCGGATGGCGAAGGAAACGATCTTCCTGATCAATTCGGTGGCCCAAGTCATCAACGCCGACCCACTCGTCAAGGGCGCTCTCACGGTCGCTTTCCCCGCGAACTACAACGTCACGCTGGCCGAGAAGCTGATCCCAGCCGCCGACTTGTCCGAACAGATCTCGCTGGCCGGCAAGGAGGCCTCCGGGACGGGCAACATGAAGTTCGCCCTCAATGGCGCCCTCACCATCGGGACGGAGGACGGTGCCAACGTCGAGATCAGGAGGCTGGTGGGCAACGACCACTTCTTCCTGTTCGGCATGCTCGAGCCAGAGGTGGCTGACCTGCAGTCCCAGGGTTACCGTCCACACGAGTACTACGAGTCGAACCCGCAGCTCAAAGCAACGCTGGATCTGATCACCTCAGGGCACTTCTCCGGCGGGGACCGGGGGGTCTTCGAGCCGCTGGTCTCGAACCTGCTGTACGACGACCGGTTCATGGCCCTTGCCGACTTCGAGTCGTACCTGGAGGCCCAGGAACGGGTCGAGTCGTACTACGCCGATCAGGACGCCTGGGCGCGTTCGGCGGTCTTGAACGTGGCTCGCAGCGGCTACTTCTCCTCCGACCGCTCCATGCAGGACTACATGGACCGCATCTGGTGGGGCACGAAGGCGATGCGCTGAGCCCACCCGTGACCGCCCACCCGTAACGACGCGGAGCGCCTCGCCCCCGGGTGGGGGGAGGCGCTCCGCGTCGTTACGCAGAAACCCGGCAGGCTCAGCCCTGCAACGGCCGGTTGGTCCTGTCCGGCAGGAAGAGCGCGGCCGCGGCGGCGATCACGAACGCCCCCCCGAACACGGCGAAGACCAGTACCGAACCTCCCGCCCCGAGCAGCACCGGGACGCTGAGCGGGGCCAGCATCGAGGCGATCCGGCCGAAGGCGGCGGCCGCTCCGGTGCCGGTGCCCCGCACGCCGGTGGGGTACAACTCCGGCCCGATGGCGTACAGCGCTCCCCAAGCGCCGAGGTTGAAGAATGAGAGCGCACACCCTGTGGCGATGATCGCCTCCGGTGTCTGGGCGAAGCCGAACAGGGACGCGGCAACCGCGGACCCTGCCAGGAAACTGGCCAGCGTCGCCCGTCGACCCCAGACCTCGATCAGCCAGGCGGCCACGAGGTAGCCCGGTACCTGGGCGAGGGTGATGATCAGGGTGAACTCGAACGACCTCACGAGCCCGAAACCGCGTCCGACCAGCAGCGTGGGGATCCAGATGAAGGCGCCGTAGTAGGACAGGTTGATGCAGAACCAGACCACCCACAGCGCAGCGGTGCGGCGTCGGAATGGTTCGGACCAGATGGACGGTTTGGCCGTGGCCACCTGCGCTGCGGTCGCGTCCGGTTGGGCCACCGGGGCGGCGGACGACTCGATGACCACACCGCTGCCACGCTCGAACGCGACCACCGCCGCCTCAGCCTCCGCGTGGCGCCCCTTCAGCTCCAGGAACCGCACCGATTCGGGCAGCCCCCAACGCACGACCGCCGCGTAGGCCGTGGGGACGATGCCCACTGCCAGAGCCCACCGCCAGCCGTCCGGGGAACCTGGGACGAGCAGGTAACCGATCAATGCGGCCATGATCCAACCCAGCGCCCAGAACGCCTCGAGCGCCACCACCATCCGGCCCCGAATCCGGCGCGGGGCGAACTCACTGACCAGAGTGGAGGCCACCGGCAGCTCCGCTCCCAGGCCGATGCCCACGATGAATCGCAGCGCGATCAGGGCCGCCACGCTGCCTGCCAGCGCGGAGGCCCCGGTCGCCAATCCGTACACGAGCAGGGTGAGGGCGAACGTTTGACGC
>JBAVKY010000310.1:0-3431 GCA_049688555.1 Propionicimonas sp. | reverse complement strand
GTGTCGTCCTGGATCTGGTTGATCATCTTGCCCTTGGGGCCGATGACCTCGCCGATCTTGTCGACCGGGATCTTGACCGTGATGATCCGCGGGGCGAAGGGACTCATCTCGTCCGGGGTGTCGATGGCCTCCGCCATCACCTCGAGCAGCGTGTGCCGGGCCTCGCGGGCCTGCAGCAGGGCACCGGCCAGCACGTCGGCGGGGATGCCGGTGAGCTTGGTGTCCAACTGAAGAGCGGTCACGAAGTCCTTCGTGCCGGCGACCTTGAAGTCCATGTCACCCAAGGCGTCCTCAGCCCCGAGGATGTCGGTCAGCGCGACGTACTTGGTCACGCCGTCGATCTCCTCGCTCATCAGGCCCATCGCGATGCCGGCGACCGGCGCCTTCAGCGGCACACCGGCGTTCAGCAGCGACAGCGTCGAGGCACACACCGAACCCATCGAGGTGGAACCGTTGGAGCCCAGCGCCTCCGATACCTGACGGATCGCGTAGGGGAACTCCTCGCGCTTCGGCAGCACTGGCATCAGGGCCCGCTCGGCAAGCGCCCCATGACCGATCTCGCGCCGCTTCGGCGATCCGACCCGACCGGTCTCACCGGTGGAGTAGGGCGGGAAGTTGTAGTTGTGCATGTAGCGCTTGGTGGTCTCTGGCGCCAGGGTGTCGAGCTTCTGCTCCATGTCGAGCATGTTCAGGGTGCTGACGCCCAGGATCTGGGTCTCGCCTCGCATGAACAGCGCCGACCCGTGGACCCGCGGCAGCACGCCAACCTCGGCCGACAGTGTCCGGATGTCCCGCAGTCCGCGTCCGTCGATGCGGACCTGCTCGGTGAGAGTGCGGTGCCGCACGACCTTCTTGGTGAGCGCGCGGTAGGCCCCGGTGATGCCCTTCTCGGTACCCGGAAGCCGCTCGGCGAGCTCGGCCTTGACTTCGGCCAGCAGCGTCTCGGTGGAGGTTTCGCGCTCGTTCTTGCCGGCGATCGCCATGACGACCTTGAGCCGGTCAGTGGCGATCTCCGCGACGGCGTCGTAGACGTCGGCGGTGTATTCGAGGAAGACCGGCATGGCCACGACGGGCTTGTCGAACTGGGCAGCCAGCTCGGCCTGGGCGTCGCACAGGGCCTTGATGAACGGCTTGGAGGCCTCGAGCCCGGCCGCCACAACCTCTTCGGTGGGCGCGGTCCGGCCAGACCGGACGAGGTCCCAGGTGGCTTCGGTGGATTCGGCCTCGACCATCATGATCGCGACGTCACCATCGGGCAGCACCCGACCGGCGACGACCATGTCGAAGGTGGCACCCTCGACCTGCTCGACGGTCGGGAAGCCCACCCAAGCGTCGCCGATCAGGGCGACGCGCACGCCGCCGACGGGGCCGGTGAACGGCAGGCCGGCCAGCGTGGTGGACGCGGAGCCGGCGTTGATCGCGATCACGTCGTAGAGCACGTTCGGGTTCAGTGCCATCACCGTGACGACGACCTGCACCTCGTTACGCAGCCCCTTGACGAAGCAGGGACGCAGCGGACGGTCGATCAGCCGGCAGGCCAGGATCGCGCCCTCGGACGGACGGCCCTCACGGCGGAAGAAGGAGCCGGGGATCCGGCCAGCAGCATACATGCGCTCTTCGACGTCGACGGTGAGCGGGAAGAAGTCGATCGCGTCACGCGGGTTGTTGGCGGCGGTCGTGGCGCTCAACAGCATCGTGTCGCCGTCGAGGTACACGGTGGCGGAGCCGTTGGCCTGGCGGGCCAGCAGTCCGGATTCGAAGCGGACGACATGCTTGCCGTGTGAGCCGTTGTCAATCACGGCTTCGGTGTAACGAAGGTCGGGACCTTCCATGGGGATTCCTTTCGGTTTCGCCATGCCCAGGGCGTCCGTGACCCGGTCTTCGATCGAGGCCCGCGGGTGGGATTCCGCCCGAGAGCCACTACCGAGGACCGAGGCTAAGGGCGTCGGCCTGGGCTGGCTGGTGTTGACATGCCCGGGGTCACCCGGGGGATGGCTGAAGGGAGTGGCCACAGCTGGCCACTCCCTTCCTAGAGTGCGTAGGTCACCGACGCAGGCCGAGGCGGGCGATCAGTGAGCGGTAGTGCTCAACGTCCTGCTTAGCGACGTAGTTGAGCAGGCGGCGGCGCTGGCCGACCATGAGCATGAGGCCCCGGCGGCTGTGGTGGTCGCCCTTGTGCTCCTTGAGGTGCTCGGTCAGGTGTGCGATCCGCTTGGTGAGCAGCGCGATCTGGACGTCCGGCGATCCGGTGTCGCCCGGGGCGGTTGCGTACTCTTCGATGGTCTTCTTCTTGGTGTCAGCGTCCATGGAGGCTGCTCTCCTCTCGGTTTCCCGTTGCGCGGCGCTCCCCTGCCAGGTGGCTCGAAGGGGGATCGGATGACCATTCGATCGATGGGAAGCACTTGGGCGTCCGCGGCCGTCGTGACGGCGGATCCACTCTACCCAATTCGCGGCGAAGGCGGCGAATCCGGTCCGGGCGGGGACGGCGCACAGCCAAAACGCCCTCCGGTGTCAAGGTGGAGGGCCACTTGATGAGAAGATGACGCCGGACTCGGAGACGCTTACCGGGTCACCCAACAGAGCCGTTCACTAAGGAGTGACCATGGCGGTTGTCATCGGAATCCCGGCCAGCGCCGACCCCCACGAGAGGCGTAGCCCGATCGTTCCCGATGTCGTCAAGAAGTTGCGCGTCGCCGGTGCCGAGATCGTCGTCCAGCGCGGGGCCACCGACGGCGCCTTCCTGGATGCGGACACCCTGGGCGAAGCGTCGTGGGTGGAGACCACCGAAGAGGTGCTGGCCGCCGCCGACGTGGTGTGGGTCATCGGGCCGCCCACCGATGCTGTCATCGCCGCGCTGCGACCCGGCACCGTCTTGATGGGCATGCTGCAGCCGTACGCCAGCGCCGAGCGGGTCCGCGCCCTTCAAGAGCGCGAGATCACGGCGTTCGCCATGGAACTGCTGCCCCGGATCTCGCGCGCCCAGAGCATGGACATCTTGTCCTCCCAGGGAGCGGCGTCGGGTTACCAGTGCGCGCTGATCGCCGCCGCTCGGGCGCCGAAGTTCTTCCCGATGCTCACCTATGCCGCCGGCACCATCCGTCCCTCCCGGGTCCTGGTGATTGGAGCCGGGGTCGCCGGGCTACAGGCCATCGCCACCGCGAAGCGGCTGGGTGCCATCGTCGAGGCCTACGACGTCCGGCCTGACACCCGCGAGCAGGTTGAGTCCTTGGGCGCCAAGTTCGTGGACACCGGGGTCAGCGCCGCCGGCGCCGGCGGCTATGCGCGCGAACTGACCGAGGACGAGCTGGCCCGACAGGCCGAAAAACTCGGCAAGGCAGTGGCCGCCTGCGACGTGCTGATCACCACTGCCGCCGTCCCCGGCAAGAAGGCCCCCCTGATCATCAACGAGGCGATGGTGGCCGGGATGAAGC
>JBAVKY010000309.1:0-12298 GCA_049688555.1 Propionicimonas sp. | reverse complement strand
GCTGATCCGGGACGGGATCACCGAGCCGTCCCCCGAAGACAGCGAACTGCTGCTGCCCGATGACACGTTGCTCATCGCGGGCAATCCGGAGGCGCAGCGCGCCATTGACGCCACCGTGTCGCATGAGCCCACGGCGGCCTACGTCCTCGAGGACCGGTTCGTCCCCTCGAGTTGGCTGTGGCGCAGGCTCGCCGGCGTCCGGAGCGGCGACCTCAGTCGTTGACGAACGGTGCCAGCGCCTCACCGATGGGCTCACGGATGGTGAGAGTGGCGAGGCGATCAAGGCTGGTCGCGGCCTTGTTGATGAGGACGAGATTGCCGCCGCGGAAGGCGTGCACCAGGCCGGCAGCGGGGTAGACCACCAAGGAGGTACCCCCGACGATGAGGGTGTCGGCCTGCTCCAATTCGGCGACCGCGGCGTCGAGGACGTTGCCGTCGAGACCCTCCTCGTAGAGCACGACATCCGGCTTGATGATCCCCTGGCAGGCGTCGCACCGCGGGATCGACGTCGAGTGCAGCATCACCTCAAGACCGAAGCGCCTCGAGCAGCCAAGGCAGGTGTTGGAATGGACGCTGCCATGCAACTCAAGTACCCGATGGGATCCAGCCGCCTGGTGCAACCCATCGATGTTCTGGGTGACGACGGCCGAGAGCTTGCCGGCTCGTTCCCACGCCGCCAGTGCCCGGTGGGCCGCGTTCGGCCGCGCGCCCGGGTACAGCAGGTGGGTCCGATAGTAGGCAAAGAATTCCTCGGGGTGCTGCAGGAAGAAGCTGCGGCTGAGGATCTGCTCGGGGGCGTACCTGGCCTGCCTTGCCGTGCTATACAGGCCACTTCCGGACCGAAAGTCCGGGATCCCGCTCTCGGTGGAAACCCCGGCACCGCCAAAGAAGACGATGCTGGTGCTGTGGTCGATGATGCTGCGCAGGTCGCTGCTCATGGGGCGACCCTAGCCCGGGGTCGGATCGCTAGGCTCACTGTCTGTGACGACGGTTCGAGATCTGGACGCGCTGCTGTCCAGCCTGGCGCCAGTCCTACGCCCTGAGGCGTACGTCTTCGTGTGTCTGGACGAGGCGGACGCGGACGGGGTGACCTGCGCGGCGTCCGTCCGGGAAGCCGAAGGCGTCAGCCTCGTCGTGACCCGGCACACCGCAGACCTGGCCGGGTGGGACTACGGGTTCGTCGCCGCGTGGATCACGCTCAGCGTCAACTCCGACCTTGCCGCGGTCGGCCTCACGGCGGCGGTGGCCAGCGCGCTGGCCGAGCGGTCGATCGGCTGCAACGTCATCGCGGGATTCCACCATGATCACCTGCTGGTTCCGTTCGACCGCAAGGACGAGGCGCTGGCGGTGCTTCGTCTTCTCGCGGATCGCCACTGAGCAGGTCGTCGCTGGTGAGGGACGAGGGGCTGGACAGGTCGGAATTCTACCCATGGACCCTGTGAACGGCCCTGCTAGGCTCAAGCCACTCCGAGGTTGGGCCGTATCGATGGAAGACATCGGAATCACACACCGGGTTCCGGACTGGAGAAGGCGATTGGGGCGAGGATGAAGCGTCAGCCACTGGCCTGGGTCGTCAGGATCGTCATCGTTGGGAGCCTGTTCGCAGCAGCTGGTTGCTCTGCCCCAGGCACGCCGATCCCGGCACGGACGACAGCAGCTCCCATGGCGGCAACGCCGAGTACGGCAACCCCCAGCCAGGCCACGCCAACAGACGTGGCGCCCACCACCGCACCCTCGCCAGAGAGCCCTCCGACGGTATTCGCGATCATCGGCGACTATGGCAGGGACAACGGCAATGCCGCGGCCGTCGCCGACCTGGTGTCATCGTGGGATCCCGCATTCGTGCTGTCGGTGGGTGACGCCTACTACGCGTCGGCCGGTGGCACAGGAAGTGCGCGCTACGACGAGTCCACCGGCGCCCACTACTGCCGCTGGCTCGCCGACATCACGACCAGCGGGAAGCGTTGTCCCACAGGCCAAGCCGAGAAGAACGCGTTCTTCCCGGCCATGGGGAACCACGACTACAGCGATGCGCGACCATCGCCGGAGACCTACCTGAGCTACTTCGATCTTCCCGGCGCAGGCCTCACGAATAGCTCGGGCAACGAGCGCTTCTACGATTTCGTCCAGGGACCCGTCCACTTCTTCGTGCTCGATTCCAACCCGCAACAACCTGCCGGCACCAGCGAAACCTCACGCCAGGCTCGTTGGCTGAAACAGCAGCTCGCCGCCTCTACCTCAACGTGGAACGTCGTGTACGACCACCACCCGCCGTACTCGTCCGACGATGACCACGGATCGAGCGTAGGGATGCGATGGCCCTTCGCTGACTGGGGCGCCGACGCCGTGATCTCTGGTCACGCCCACACCTACGAACGGGTCATGCGCGACGGCATCGTCTACTTCGTCAACGGGCTGGGGGGCGCGCCGTTCCACAAGTTCAATACGCCCGTCGCCGGCAGCGCGGTGAGATACAGCAAGGCTTGGGGGGCGCAGCACGTGACCGCGAGCGCCACCAGCCTCACGTTCGCCTTCGTCAACCTTGAGGGCGCGCTCATCGACAGCTACTCGATCCCGGCCGAGTAGCGGGCCCCTCCGCCCCGACGAGCGCCATTGCGTCATCCAACCCACCAAGGAGCCCTCATGTCACGTCCCGTCCACTTCGAGGTCCACGTCGACGACATCGAGCGTGCCAAGAACTTCTACGCGGCCTGCTTCGGCTGGACCTACGAAGACTGGACTGCCTTCGTAGGATCCCCCTACGTTGGAGCCATGACCGGCGGTGAGGGGGAGCCCGGCATCAACGGGGCGCTCATGCTGCGCCACGGCCCGAGCCCGGTGGTCGGCCAAGCGGTGAACGCTGCCGTGCTCACCGTGGGTGTCGACAACTACGACACCACGGAGGCCGCGATCCTTGCTGCCGGCGGGCAGGTTGCGCTGCCGAAGGCCGCCCTGACCGGGATGGCCTGGCAGGGCTACTACCTCGACACCGAGGGCAACATCTTCGGGATCCACCAACCTGACCCCGAGGCCAAGTAACCCGGTGCGTCGGGGAGCGTCGATCGTTGGCACTTGATCGTCGACTCCTCTAGCTTCTCAGTGTGCAAACGATGACGCCGAGCGAAGCCACGGACGCCCGGACCGCCAGGGCCCGCAACGGAGACCTGTTGGTGTTCGCCGTGAACGGGTTCGCCTTCGCCTCGTGGATGTCCCGGGTTCCCGACGTCAAGGAGATGCTGCTCCTCACCCCAGGGCAGCTGGGTCTGCTCCTGCTCGCCGTGTCCGCCGGCGCACTATGTGGCCTGCCGGTGGCTGGACTCGTCACGCACCGGCTCGGCGCCACCCGGGCCGTCCGCTTGGGCATGGCATTGGCGATGCCAGGGCTGGTGTTGGCAGCCCTGTGCGTTGAAGCCCGCCTGTCCCTGTTCTGGGTGATGCCGGGCCTCTTCCTCTTCGGTCTGGGTAGCGGGGTCTGGGATGTCGCCCAGAACCTCGAGGGCACCATCATCGAACAAGCCCTCGGCCGGGCGATCATGCCGTGGTTCCACGCCGCCTTCAGCGGCGGCACCGTGCTCGCTGCCCTGATCGGTGCGCTGATGGTATGGCTGGAAGTCCCGATCCTCGTCCACATCGGCGTGGTCGCCGCCTTGACGGCGGCCGTCGTGTTGTGGGGCACCGCCCAGTTCCTGCCGGCCTTCGACGAGGCCGACGCCGCTGCTGGCCCCGCCGCCCGGGCGCGCTCTGCCTGGACCGAACCGCGGACGCTCCTGATCGGCGTCATGGTGCTGGCGGCGGCCTTCACTGAAGGGACCGCCAACGACTGGCTGGCCGTCGCCTTCGTGGACGGTCACCACCTCGACAAGGCCCTGGGCGTGATCGCCCTGGCAGTCTTCCTTGCCTTCATGACCGCCGGTCGCATCCTGGGAACCGGCCTGTTGGACCGCTACGGACGGGTCCCGGTGCTGCGTGTGCTGTTCGGCTCGGCCTTCGTCGGCTGCCTGCTGGTGGTCTTCGGATCCCCGTGGCTGGCCTTCGTGGGCGCCGCGATCTGGGGAGTTGGGGCCAGCCTCGGCTTCCCGGTGGGCATGTCGGCGGCCGCTGACGACCCCGGCCGGGCCCACGCCCGGCTCAGTGTCGTCTCGACGATCGGCTACACCGCCTTCCTGGCCGGCCCCCCGCTTCTAGGCTTCCTCGGCGACCACTTCGGCATCCTCCGAGCTCTCATCGTGGTCGGCGCCGTCTCCCTGCTGGCCCTGCTCGTCCTGCCCGCAGCCCGGCCACTGCAGCCGACCGCCGCCGAAAGCGTCGGGAATCCTGCTTGATGAGTCGTCGGTGACGGCCTCGTTGTCCCAGGGCTGGTCTGAACCCGACGCGGTCGGCCGGTCCTGGATGAGTCTCCGCTACCTCAGGGCCTGAGCTCTCCGACGACAGTGATCTCCTTGAAGCGCACCACCGAAGTACCGGTATCTGTGTTGCCGATGTAGACGGCTGCGCCGCCGGTCTGCAACGGATTGTTGTCCAAGGCGGTGTACAGGCGTGTCGTGAGGGCCGACAGCTTGGTTCCCTCAGGGAGGGATTCGCAGCTGAGGATCATCAGCGGAGGGTGTTTGGGGTCGAAATCGTCGAGGAGCACGGCGTCCCGGACCTTGCTGTATTTGCCGTCCTTGAGCCGGAAGAAGAACAGGATCCCATCACTGGTCACCGAGATCTCGTAGTACTGCTTCGGGAAGCCCTCGCTGGTGTCGGTCATGCATGCCAAGCCCACGGCTGGCCGCCCCTTGGTGCTGAGCGAGGCGAGGTTGAGCGTGATGGTGACGGCGCGCAGGTCCTCGTCGCCCTCGAACAGTGAGAAGGTCCAGTCGGACTGGCGCTTGGACTCGATGACGTAGGCCCCGTCCTTGACCGATGCGCACTGGCCGGTGTCGCAGCCCGTCCACCAGTTGTCTGCGGCGCCGGCCTGGGAGAATTCGCTGGCCTGCTGCCGCCACTTGGGGGGCTGGGTTGCCGCACCCAGGGCGACTTTGGTGGGCTGGGTCCTCGGGGACTTCTTGACCCCGTCCCCGATCTGCCCGTATTGGTTGTTGCCCCAGCAGATCACGTCGCTGCCGCTGACGGCGCAGGTGTGCAGCGAGCCGGCTGACACCGCAGCCACGCCCGCGGTCAAGCCGCTCACTGGCACCGGCTGCTGCCGCTCCGCAGTGGTCCCGTCACCCAGCTGCCCGCTGCTGTTGCCGCCCCAGCACAGGAGCCCGCCGGCATCGGTGAGCACGCACGCGTGGGTACCCCCCACGGTGACGTCCTGGACGCCGGCCGGTAGCCCGGCCACGCCGACAGGTGCCGAACGATCGGTGGTGCCCCCGTCCCCGAGTTGCCCCCACTGGTTGGAGCCCCAGCACCGCACGCTGCCGTCCATAGTGACGGCACAGGAACTGGTCAGGCCTGCGTCGAGGGCTCGCCCCCCGGACTCCAAGCCGGACACGGTGCCGGGGCTGGACCGGTTGGTCGTGGTGGTGTCACCGACCTGCCCGTCCTCGTTGGCACCCCAGCACTTCACCGCGCCGGCATCGGTCAGCGCGCAGGAGTGATTCCCGCCGAGCGCGATCGCGAGCACACCGGAGGTGAGCCCGACAACGTCGGTCGGAGTGCGCCGATCGGTCGTGGTCCCATCACCGAGTTGCCCGAGTTCATTCCACCCCCAGCACTTCACCGCGCCAGCATCGGTCAAGGCACAGGTATGCCCGACGCCGGCCCCGACCGCGCGCACCCCGACCGGCAGATCCACGACGTCGACCGGGATGACTCGTGTCAGTGTCGTGCCATCACCCAGCTGCCCGTAGGCGTTGTCCCCCCAACACCTCACCTCGCCGCCGCTGGTCACCGCGCACATGTGCTCGTAACCGACAGCGATCGACTGCGTCCCCGAGGTCAGCCCCAGCACGAAGACTGGCGTGCCCTGGGTGGTGATCGTCCCGTCACCCAACGGGCCGGCGCCCCAACAGCGGACTGCGCCATCGTTCACCACACAGGAACTCCCATGCGAGGCGCTCAGCACCGCACTGGGGAAGAGGCCCGTGACCGTACCAATCGACTTCATCTGAACGAAACTCGCGGGGTCACTCACGGCGGACGCCTTGGTCGCCACTCCACAACCGGTCATCACCAGGGACCACAGGAGCAAGAAGAACACCAGCCAGAATCGGCTCTGCGCACGCATCGCACGCCCCCTCGGACCGCCTATGTGGGTCACGGACGGATCCACTTCCAGTGTCTACCCGAGGGGGCCGGCCCGCAACGAATCCCGGCCGCGGGCCCCGCGCGGCAACCCGCAATCGCCACGCCCAAGCCATACTGGTCGGGTGTTGGACTCGCGATTTCCCTTCTCACGCGACGATGTGTCCCTGGCCACGCACGGCGGCAAGGGGGCCGGCCTGGCCCGGCTGACCGCCGCCGGGTACGGCGTCCCGGCGTGGTTCATCATCGCCACCGACCGGTACCACGAGTACGTCGCCGCCAATGGGCTGGACCGGACGATCACCGCGGCCTTGGCCGGGCTGGACGGCTCCGACCCAGCCGTCTTGGAATCCGCCTCGGAGACGATCCGGAGGGCCTTCACCGCTGGCAGTTGGCCCGAACCGGTGTGGCAGCAGGTGCTCGACCCGGCTGCGGAGTGGAAGGAAACCCCGCTCGCCGTCCGGTCGTCGGCCACCGCGGAAGACCTGCCGGAGGCTTCCTTCGCCGGCCAGCAGGACACCTATCTGAACGTGATCGGGGGGCCCGCGCTGCGCTCGGCGGTGGTTGCCTGCTTCGCCAGCCTCTGGACGGCCCGTGCGATCGGCTACCGGCTGCGCAACGGAATCGACCAGACGCAGGTGGCGCTGGCGGTGGTCGTCCAGGTCATGGTTCCGGCCGAGACCAGCGGGGTGCTGTTCACCGCGAACCCGCTGACCGGGGTGCGCGCCGAGAGCGTGATCGATGCCACCATCGGATTGGGCGAGGCGCTGGTATCGGGACGGGTCGAGCCGGATCACTGGGTCGTCGACACCGCCTCTGGCCGGATCCGGGAACGCCGACCGGGCGCCAAGCAGGCGGTCACCGTCGCGATGCCGGGCGGTGGGGTGCGGCTGGCTGTTTCCGCGGCCGACCAGGGGTTCTGCCTGACCGACGCGCAGGTCGCCGAGGTCGTCAGGCTGGGCGCGCGGGTGGCCGCGCTGTTCGGCAGCCCGCAGGACATCGAGTGGGCCTACGCCGGGGGACGGCTGCACCTGCTGCAGTCCCGGGCGATCACCACGCTGTTCCCGCTGCCCGACTTCACCCCGACCGCCCGATCGCCGCTGGCGGTGTGGTTCTCGTTCGGGGCGGTGCAGGGCATCCTCGACCCGCTCACCCCGCTCGGACAGGACGCGATCCGACTCGCCTTTTCCGGCGCGGCCAGGCTCTTCGGCCGCAGCGTGGACCCGGAGGTGAGCCCGTTCCTGCGCACGGCAGGGGAGCGGCTGTGGATCCGGGTGGACCTGGTGGCCCGCAGCCCGCTGGGCCGCAAGGTCCTACCGATCTCGCTGCCAATGGTCGAGCCGAGCATCGCCCGGATCCTCGACCAGTTGCGGGACGACCCCCGGTTGGCGCCGCTCCCGGGCCATCCGGGACGGGCGCTGTTCGGCCCGTTCGGCCAGTTCCTGCGCCGGGTGCTGCCGCGGATGCCACGGAGCCTGCTCGACCCGGTCGGCCAGCGGCACGAGTTCGAGGCAGCGGCCGAGCGGTACCTGGCCGGCGTCCGGGAGACCGAGGCACGGGCGTCCGCGATCGCCGACCCTCGGGCCCGGCTGGCCGCCCGGCTGACCGGGCTCCGCGAACAGATCGGAAATTCGCTCGGGGTGCTGCTGCCACGCTTCGCGCCGATCATGGGGCCGGGGATCGCGATGATGTCCCGCCTGAACGACCTCGCCGCCAAGGCTGGAGAGCCCGGCCTCGGCCTGGAATGCCTGCGCGGCCTGGAGGGCAACGTCACCACCGCGATGGACCTGGCCCTGTGGCAGGTGGCCCGCGCCATTCGGGCGGACGCCCCTTCGCTGGCCCGGTTCGTCGACGACGACACCGACGCGCTGGCCGTCGACTATCGCGCCGGCATATTGCCCGAGGCCGCGCAGGCCGCGATCCGGTCGTTCCTGGCCGATTACGGCATGCGCGGGCTGGCCGAACTCGACCTCGGCCGTCCGCGTTGGGCCGACGATCCGACCCAGGTGCTGGCCATGCTGCGCAGCTACGTCCGCATCGACCAGGCCGAGCAGGCGCCGGACGCCGTGTTCGCCGCCGGCCAGCGGGCGTCCCAGGCGGCCACCGAACGGCTGGCCGGGCTGCTGGTGGGAATCGAAGCGAGGCAGGCCCGGTTCCTGGTCAGCCGGGTCCGCGGCATGATGGGCGCCCGGGAGACCCCGAAGTTCACCATCATCCGGGCGATGGGGATCCTCCGGGGCGGCCTGCTGGCCAGTGGCGCCGACCTGGTCGCCGCCGGGGTGCTCGACCGCGCCGAGGACGTGTGCTTCCTGCGGTTGGCCGAACTCGACCAGGTCTGGACGAGGGACGCCGGGCACTGGCGGGGGCTGATCGCCGCTCGGCGGGCGGTCGACGCCCGGGAGGAGCGACGTGCCCAGTTGCCCAGGGTGATCCTCTCCGACGGGCGCACCTTCTATGAGGGTCTCGGCAACACTCCCGACGGCGCACTCTCCGGATCGCCCGTTTCCCCTGGTGTCGCCGAGGGTCGGGTTCACGTGGTGACCGACCCGGCCACCGATTCCCTGGCCCCGGGCGAGATCCTGGTTTGCCGGGCCACCGATCCGGCCTGGACCCCGCTGTTCCTGGCCGCCGCCGGGCTGGTTAGCGAGGTCGGCGGCATGATGACCCACGGCTCGGTGGTGGCGCGCGAGTACGGCATCCCCGCCGTGGTCGGGGTGCACGACGCGACCGGACGGCTGGCCACCGGCCAGTACGTCCGCCTCGACGGCACCAACGGGACCATCGAACTCATTGATGACCCGGGCGCCTGACGCGACGCCCTGACGCGGGCTCGCAGGAGGCATTTCAGGCGGATCCGCGGCTCCGTCAGGACATGCAGGACGCCGGTGTCATCGGTGCCCCGAATATGAGCGGTCCCTGGGGCCAGGTCGCCTGACGGCTGGCGCGTGGACGCCGCGTTCGGTCAGGACGCCAAGGCGCTCGGTGTAGCGACCCGGTTGAAGGCATGGCGGCCGCTGAACCAGCGATCGAGTTCCTGCGCCGTCCCACCCTCAGCGAAGCTTCCCGTGACATGGTCGGCCGCGGCCCGTGCCTCCGTGCAGGCATCGCCGAGGGCGACACCGCGTCCGGCCCAGGACAGCATCTCGATGTCGTTGCGACCGTCGCCGATCGCGAGCACATCGGCGGCCTGGTATCCCAGGTCGGCGGCCACCTCAGCCAGCGCTGTAGCCTTATTCACCCCCTGGGGGGCGATGTCGAGCCAAGCGCTCCAGCCGACGAAGTAGCTCACCCCGTGCAGGCCGATCCGCTCCGCCAGTCGGATGAACTCGGTGTCGGACGCCTTGGGGTCGCGGACCACGAGGCGGGTGACGTCGGTAGCGGCCAGGTCGTCGACGCTGACCACTTCGATGTCGCCGGTCAGGTCACCGTCCGGGAACCGCTTGGTCACGCGGTAGCCCCGTCCGATCACCTCGGCGGCCAGTGCGGCCGTGGGGTGTTCCCGGAGCACCTTCGCTATTACCTCGGCCGGGTCGAAGGTGAGCACCTCTTCGAGTTGGAACGGCGGGAACGACACCGTCACCGCTCCGTTGGACGCAACCGCGGGGCCCGTCGGGAGCCCGAGTTGTTCGAAGACCGGACGCGTGGCATGCCAACTGCGTCCCGTCGTGAGGACGACCGGGACCCCGGCCGCCACTACGCGCCGGACCGACCGACGCACCTTGTCGGGTAGCACTCCCGCGTGATCGACGAGCGTCCCGTCGATGTCGAGTGCAACCATCTGCGGCCTCCAAGCCGCCATCTTCTGTGTATTCATGTATGCCCGAGGCTAGCTCGCCTCCGTGACTGAATGGTGAACCCAGACTGACCGACGCCCGAACTCTCCTGGCCCACCAACTACCCTCGGCAGGCGCGCGTCCGCGAGACTCCTGAGGCCTGGCTTACCATCGTCCGCTGGCAGCGGGCGTCTCGCGTGCTGGGAGCCAGGTCACCAGCAGGAGCCAGGCGAGGTGTTCGGCCAGCCAGAAGCGCTGCCACAACCCGACCTCGACCACCATGAACTCGAACACAAACAGCAGCATCGATCCGACCGCGGCTGCCACCGCGACGACCGCCATCCACCGTGGCCAACCTGAGCGACCCCTGACAACCCGGGCCGCGACGGCGACCATGGCGGCGAGCATCAGCACCTCGTACGAGATCACCCCGAACCCGTGGACGCTCGCAGCAGGACGAAGCCTGCGGCGGCGTGCGTGACTGCCAGCACCAGCAGGGAGGCGACTCCGAGGGTGGCCACCGACGATCCACGGCTGGCGAGGCTCGACATGAAGTCGTGGAGGGCTGAGTAGCTCGGTGCCAGAGCGCCGGCCAGGAACATTCCCACCCAATAGATCACGACTCCCGCAGTCGCCACGATCCGTGCCGATGTGACCTTCACCATGGATTCGGTCCATCGGGTACTGGCGTCGGCGAGTGCATCGAGGAGGCCCCCTGCCAGCGCAGCCACTCATATGGGCTCATCCAGTCCGGTCGGTTCCAGCTCACGCGATGCACCTCCTTCGAAGTCTTCCGGAATTCCGGAGGTCACACACACGCGCGAAGGCAAGCCATCCTTGCTCCTACCTGCTGGCAGGTGGCTCAGGGGGACTCGCTCGCCAGCGATCCGCACGTAGTGACATCGCATCAGAGCGGACTGTTTCGAAACATGCGCACTCTTGCTCCATCCGTCGAGGTGATCCCGGGCCCGACCACCCTCGGTCCTCGGGAGAATGAATGTGGCCGTGGCAATCGAAGCGCTCGGGTGCGAGAGTGTTGCTCACGGACGCGACGTCGAGTGGCGTTGATCGGGTCCCATGGGCCCGGGAAGAGGAGGCGCCCTGATGCGCAAGCGAGTACTTACTTCGACACCGGCAGCGCCGACGTCCGACGTCGGCTGGCTCGACCTCGAGCCCCTTGTCGAGGTCGAGATCACCTCAGAGGATCCGGACCACCCCATCGAGTCAGCGTTGATCCCCGGTAAGGGCCAAGGCTGGCGTGCAGCGGGACCCGGGGCACAGACAATTAGGCTGATCTTCGATCCGCCGCAATCGCTGCGTAGGATCCTGCTCGAGTTCAGCGAGACCTCAACCGAGCGCACCCAGGAGTACGTCCTCCGCTGGTCGGCCGACGGTGGACGCGAGTTCTCCGACGTCGTCCGGCAGCAGTGGAACTTCAGTCCCGGGGGTGCCACGCGTCAGGTCGAGGATCACAGCGTCGATCTGGCCGGGGTTACGGTGCTGGAGTTGGCCATCACCCCGGACATCGGTGGCGGGAGCGCCCCCGCTTCGTTGGAGAAGCTGCGACTCGCCTGACTCGCCCCGCTGGTCGAGCTCTGGCCAGCGAGGCAGTTCGGCCTCGGGGTGCAAGGCTGGTGGCCTGACCGAGCAGCGGCCGTACGACGTTCTTACGCCATTGCGGGGCTTCGAGGTGCGCCGGTGGGCGCTCGGTAGCACTGGGGGTCGCGCTCACGGCGACGACAGGCTCACACTCCGTCCTGAAGAGGTTCGCCAGCTTTCCGATGATAGGTCGCGATCGAGGTCAAGCTCACCGACACCATCAGAACCGGCGACGTCGAGCACCTTAACTGGCTTGGCCAACAACTCGGTGACCGCCTCGTCGACCGGATGATCATCTACACCGGCAGGCTCGCCTACCGCCGCCCCGACGGCAGCGCCGTCGTTCCGCTCGCACTTCTCGGGCCCTGAACAGACCGACATTGCCGCCGATCGCCAGGCTTGTCTGCACGGTCGAACAGCCGGTAAGGCAAGACACGGGTCGACCCGAGAGGGTTCGAGAGGGGCTGGAAGTGGACCCCGGTCTTGCGCCGCGCAACATCCGGACATCCGCTGCCGGCGCGGTCGAGCCTTCCGATGTGCGTGTACACAGCCGTGGACTCGCGCGGTCGCTTTGGCTGCGCGCGACTCTGGGTTTGCGGAAGCGTAGGTGCAGGGGATGTCGCGCAAGGCAGCGAGGTCGGGGACCTGGTTGCGTTCGCGCAGAAATGGGTCTAGGTCGCCTTGATGGCCACGCC
>JBAVKY010000308.1:0-7502 GCA_049688555.1 Propionicimonas sp. | reverse complement strand
ACGCCAGCCTGCGCCTTGTCGGTGATCAGGGTCACGCCCGTGTCGGTGTAACCGGTCGGCTTGACGCCCTCCTTGGCGAACTTCACGACCGCCTCGACACCCATCGTGGCCATCTTCAGCGGGTACTGCTGCGAGGTGGCCGCGATCTTGGCGTCCACGATGCCCTGCACACCCTGACAGCCACCGTCGACGGAGACGATGGTGACGTCCTTGTCCTTGCCGGCGTTCTTGAGCGCGGTGAAAGCGCCGAAGGCTGCAGGCTCGTTGATGGTGTAGACGAGGTTGATGTCGGCGTTCTTGCTCAGGCAGTTCTCCATCGCGGTCTGGCCTTCGGTCTGATCACCGTGAGTGTCCTGGGCGCAGACGAGTTCCTTGGCGGTGGCCAGGTCGGTGGTGGTGCCAGTCAGGCCACTGGCCAGGCCCATGCCCTGCAGGAAGCCGTTGTGACGCTGCGCGCCCACGGTGATGCCAGGAGCCAGGTCGAGGGTGGCGATGACCGGGGTCTTGCCGGCCATGGCCTTGGCGGCCCATTGGCCGATCAGGGTGCCGGCGGCGAAGTTGTCGGTCGCGAACAGTGCGTCGACCGCATCCTGGGGATCGGTCGCGGTGTCGAGGGCGATCACCACGACGCCCTTCTCACGTGCCTTCGCGATGGACGGAACGATGGCCTTGGTGTCACTCGGCGTGATCAGGATGCCCTTGGCACCGGCATTGATCATGTTCTCCATGGCGGTGACCTGACCCTCGTTGTCGCCATCCTTGGCGCCGGCGCCGGTCATCAACTTGGCGCCGAGTTCGGTCGCCTTGGCCTGCGCGCCTTCCTTCATCTTCACGAAGAAGGGGTTCGTCTCGGTCTTGGTGATCAGGCCGACGATGATGTCGCCGGCGGGGGCGCCGGAAGCCGAGCCGGAAGCCGCGGGCGTGCCCGAAGCGCAGGACGCCAGGAGCGGGATTGCGAGACACAGCGCTGCCACTCGTGTGAGATTCATGCAGAGCCTTTCTGGTTGTGCGGAATGTAGCTGGGTAGCCGACGCGACTGTAACGCAGAGTAAACCCACGCGGAACCACTTTTGGGAAGGTCACAAACCAACCATCAGATGCCCGTTTGTGTGCGATCCAACACGCAACTGGTCAGGTTTCTTGCATCACCGTCCGATGCTGGGGGCGAGTCCTTCGCACCCGCTACCCGAACCCACATCGTCGACTGTCGCCATGTGGTTCACCCCTGAATGCTCGAGGGCTGTTGCCCGTGACCCAACCTGCCCTTGACAAGCACGGATGCTCCCCCGCACGCCGGGCGAGCAAGGATCGACGCCGGCGGCGGCCGCCACGGGCGCGGCTCATGCGGAGTGTCCCGGTTGGATTGTCACCGAACGCGATTCCGAGGCCCGGGGGGACAACTAGGTGGCATTGGCCAACATGGAAGCGGACATTGTCGGCTGGGGCGTCCCCAAGAATCTCCGCAGGACTGACGCGATCGATTCATGGCCTCGCTGGAACCTCGCTGTGGAAGAGCTGGAGGTGTCCACCTGCCACCGAAAATGCCCTATCGGCCGACTGGCCTCAGACACTCCGGAGTGAGAGCCGAACCATCATCAGCCGGATCGCCGTCTCGACGGCCAGTTCGAGATTCCGCTCACCCGCGGCCAGCGCGGCGGGGAGGTCGCTCACCCCACGCAGGATCGGAACCAGGGCGGCGAACCCGTGGTGGACGAGATCCTCGGCCCCCGGGGCCAACCGGCCCGCGAAGCCGATCACCGGAACCCCATGGCGACCTGCGACCTCGGCGACTCCCGCCGGGGTCTTGCCCGCCAGCGTCTGCTCGTCCAGTGAACCCTCTCCGGTCAGCACTAGGTCGGCCGTGGCGACGGCGGCGTCCAGTCCCGCTGCTTCGGCGACCACCTCTACCCCGCGGCGCATCGCCGCCCCCAGCATCAGGAAGGCCGCCCCCAGGCCCCCAGCGGCTCCCGCGCCGGGAAGGGTTCGGACGTCGTCAGTGCCTGCGGCCACGCAGGCATCCGCCAGTCGCTCGAGCGTGGCGTCCAGCACCGGAACCTGCTCGGCGCTGGCTCCCTTCTGGGGAGCGAAGACGGCCGCTGATCCCTGCGACCCCAGCAACGGGTTCGTGACGTCGCAGGCCAACTCGATCCGCAGGCTCGTCAGACGGGGGTCGAGCCCGGTCAGGTCCACCGCCGCCAGCCGGGCCAGGCCGAACGGGTGGGGTTCGACGGGGTCGCCGCGCTCGTCCAACAGCGTGGCACCCAGCCCGGCCAGCAGGCCGGCCCCGCCGTCGGTGGTCGCCGAACCGCCGAGGCCGACGATCAGGTGTTCGGCGCCAGCGTCCAGCGCAGCGAGGACAAGGTCCGCCACCCCCAGCGAACTCGAGGCCATCACATCGCGCTCGTCAGGCGCGATCAGACCGAGCCCCACGGCGCTGGCTACCTCGATCACCGCGGCACCGGTCTGCAGCAACCCATAGCCCGCCTCGATGGGCCGCCCTAAGGAGTCCCGGCACGCGGCCGGTCGCCACACTCCCCCGGCCGAGGCGAGCAGCGCCTCGGTGGTGCCCTCACCCCCATCTGCCATCGGCACTTCCACGCACACGGCCTCGGGCAGCGCGCGGCGCACCCCGCGCGCCATCGCAGCGGCCGCCGCAACGGCCGTCATCGACTCCTTGAAGGAGTCGGGGGCCAGGACAATCCTCATCATGCTCCCTCGCGCTTCCGGGGTTCCGGGATCCAGCGTCGCCAGCAGACTAGCCCCGCCGACCGGCCCGCCGCCGGAGAGCCTGCCAGGTGCATCTGCCACAATCCCGGCTCCGACCCGCCCACCGCTCCTACTCTGGGGGCATGGGAGCCAGCCGCACAGCCCCGTCGATGGCCAAACGCGCCGCCAGTTCGGCGCTGATGGGCAGCGCCGTGGAGTACTACGACTTCACACTGTTCGCGACCGCCTCGGCGCTCTTCCTCGGCCCGGTCTTCTTCGCGCCCCTCGGAGCGGCCGGGGGGACGATGGCAGCCTTCCTCACTTTCGGCAGCGCGTTCGTCGCCCGTCCGTTGGGTGCGGTGCTGTTCGGCCACCTCGGTGACCGAGCCGGACGGCGCGCCGCGCTGGTCTGGTCGGTCACGCTGATGGGGGCATCGACGACAGCGATCGGGCTGCTCCCCGGCTATGCGGCCATCGGCGCGACTGCTCCGCTGCTGCTGCTGCTCTTGCGCCTGCTCCAGGGATTGTCGGCTGGCGGCGAGCAGGCCGGCTCCAACGCGTTGTCGCTGGAACATGCCCCGGACGGCGAGCGGAACCGCTACGCGGCGTGGACGATGCAGGGCACCTCGCTGGGCACCCTGCTGGGCAAGCTGGCCTTTCTGTGGGTGGTGTGGCTACCCCAGCCGAGCCTGCTCGCCTGGGGCTGGCGGCTACCGTTCCTGGTGGCCGGGCCCCTGATGCTGGTGGCTTTGGTGATCCGGCGCTCGGTCACCGAGACCCCCCTCTTCACCGACCTGGCGGCCTCCGGCGGGCGCGCCAAGGCGCCGGTGGCGCGAGCCGTTGCCGGGCACTGGCGCCAGGTGCTCGCGGTGGCGGTCGGCACCCTGTTCGCCGTCGGTGGCGCCGTTCTCAACGTCTACGGTCTGAGCTACGCCACGACCCGTGGCACCTCCGCCGGCGCCTACCTCGCCATGATTTCGGTGGTCACCGCGTTCGGACTGGTGCTGCAGCCGTTGTGGGCACGCCTTTCCGACCTGATCGGACGCCGTCCCGTGTTCATCGGCTCCTGCCTGGCGGCGGCCGCCTTGTACTTCGCCTACCTTCCGGCCCTGAGCTCGGGCAACCTGCTGCTGGTCGGCCTTGGCTCCACAGCCATGTTGGCGGCCTGGACGGCAGCCAACGCCACCAGCGCCGCCTGGTTCGCCGAACTGTTCCCGACGCAGGTGCGTTATTCGGGAGCTGCGTTGGGTGGGCAGCTCGGGATGATCGTGGTCGGCTTCGCCCCGGCCATCATGACCTCACTGGAAGGCCCCGGGCCCCTCGGCTGGCTCCCCGTCGCGGGCTTCGGCGCAGGCTGCCTGCTGCTGGCGGCAGCAGCAGCCTGGTTGACCGCCGAGACCTACTCCCGTCCACTCACCCCTGCTGTCGAGACCGACCGGAAGGGTCGGTAGCTGGTGTGCAACAGGTGGTGGGCCAGCTCGGAGTTGGGCTCGCCGTAGAACTCCTGGTACAGCCGGATCACGTCCGGGTTGTCCTGGGACTTGCGGTACTCGCTCGTCCGATCGATCTGGACGAGGACCTTCTGCCTGGCCGCCAACTCCCCCGCCCTCACCGCCTCCGGAACACCCGCACCACCGATGCACCCGCCCGGGCAGGCCATGATCTCGACCAGGTCGTAGCCGACGTCCTCACCAGCAAGCACTCGCTTGACCAGCGGTTCTGCGTTGTTCAGTCCCGAGATCACCGCGAGCCGCACCGCGAGGTCACCCACGGTGATCGTGGCTTCCTTCACTCCCTCGAAGCCCCGGACCTCGTGGTATTCCAGCTGCTCAACCGGGCGTTCGCCGGTCAGTTGCTGCACCGCCATCCGCAGGGACGCCTCGGCCACCCCACCGGAGGCGCCGAACAGCACGCCCGCACCGGTCACGCGCTGGTACGGCTCGTCGAACCCGGACGGTGTCACCTCGCTCGGGTCGATCCGCACCATGTCGACCATCTCCAGGAATTCGGTGGCGGTGAGCACCGCGTCCACGTCCCTGATCCCACCGGGAGCGAACTCGGGACGCGCAGCCTCGTACTTCTTCGCCAGGCAGGGCATGATCGACACCACGTACAGGTCGTCAAGGCTCACCCCGTAGGTGCGCGCGAAGTGGCTCTTCACCGTGGCGCCCATCATCTGTTGCGGCGACTTGCAGGTGGACAGGTGCGGGATCAAGTCGGGATAGCGCCTCTCGACCAGGTTCACCCAACCGGGGCAGCATGATGTGAAGTGGGGCAGCACGCCGCCGGTGGTGACCCGGCTGAGGAACTCCGTGGCCTCCTCGAGGATCGTCAGGTCGGCGGCGAAGGAGACATCGAAGATCTTGTCGAAGCCGATCCTCCGCATCAGGCCTGCGGTGAACGCGGTGGCCTCCTCGGCGGGAATCCCGTAGCGCGAGGCGATCACCGTGCGCGGCGCGGGAGCCACGAAGCCGACCACCAGCTTGGTGGGGTCGTTGATGGCGATGAAGACGTCCGGCCGTTCGCGGATGTAGTCCAAGGCGCCGGTCGGGCAGGACGTGACGCACTGGCCGCACGAGATGCAGTCGGTCTCGATCAGTGGCCGGCCATCGTGCGTCCCGACCGTCAGCTGGCCGTGGCGGAACTGGTAGGCGAGCACCGCAGGTCCCTCGATCTCGGCGCAGGCGGCCACGCAGCGTCCGCACGAGATGCACTTGTTGTGGTCGCGAACGATGAACGGGTGATCCCTGACGATCGGGAGGTAGGGACGCTCGTGCAGCGGCTTGACGAAAGTGACCCCTTCGCCGGTCGCCACTTGGCGCAGGCTACAGACGAACCGGGCCTTACAGCCGCAGCGCAGGCAGCGGGCCGCTTCGGCCCGCGCCTCGGCCTCGGTGTAGCCGAGTTCGACTTGGGCGAATCCCGCCTTGCGGGCGAGCGCGTCGAGAGCCGGCATCGAATACCTCGCCAGCCTGGGCAACTGCTCGAACTCGTCCCGCGGCAGGTCCTCCAGCGAGCCACGGCTGCAGTTGTAGGTTGCCGGCTCACCGCGAACGTAACCCTTGGTGACGAACTGATCCATGGCCCAGGCAGCGTGCCGTCCGGCGGCCACGGCCTGGATCACCGTCGCAGGGCCGGTGACGCAGTCGCCGCCGGCGAAGATCTTGGGCTCCGAGGTCTGCATGGTGGAGCCGTCGATCCCGATGTCACCCCACTTGTTGAGCTGAACCGGGAGGTCGTTGTACAGGAACTGCGCGTTCGTGCTTTGGCCCACGGCCCCGATCACCAGGGACGCCGACAGCTCGAAATCACTGCCCTCGATCGGGATCGGCCGACGCCGGCCCGAGCGGTCGAGCTCGCCGAGCTCCATCTCCAGGCACCGCAGCCGGATACCGTCCGGCTCCGCCACGATGGCGCTGGGGACGGCCAGGAAGCGTAGCTGGACGCCTTCGGCGGCGGCGTCAGCCACTTCGTGCGGCTCTGCCGGCATCTCGTCCCGGGTGCGACGGTAGAGCAGGATGACCTGCCCAGCGCCCCGGCGAAGGGCGGTGCGGGCGCAATCGATGGCCGTGTTGCCGCCGCCGATCACCACCACGGTGTGCCCGGGTTCGGGATCGGTTCCCTTGACCACCTGCTCGAGGTAGCGGATCCCGGGAATCACGCCATCGACGTTCTCGCCGTCGAGATGCAGCGGGGTTGGGGTCCACGAACCGATGGCCAGGTAGACGGCATCGAAGTCTCGCTGCAGGTCCTCCAGTCTCAGGTGCGTTCCCAGCGACTTGGAGCACACGATCTTGACACCCATCGACTCGATGATGCCGATCTCGGCGTCGAGGGTGTGCTTCGGCAGCCGATACTCCGGGATCCCGTAGCGCAGCATGCCTCCCGGCAAGGGGTGACGTTCGAAGACGGTCACGTCGTGGCCGGCGAGGGCGGCATAGAAGGCTGCGCTCAACCCTGACGGCCCTGCCCCGACGATTGCTAGCTGCTTTCCGGTGGCGTCCCCCACGGTGGGAATCCACGGCTGCGGCCGGGCCAAGTCCCAGTCAGCGGCGAACCGCTTCACGTAGTTGATCCCCACAGGCTCGTCCACCAGATTGCGACGGCAATCCGCCTCGCAGGGATGCGGACAGACCCGTCCGCAGACCGACGGGAAGGGGTTGCGGTCCTTGATCACCCGGACGGCGGCCTCGAAGTTGCCGTCCGTCACCAGCGCCAGGTAGCGCTGGATGTCGATGTGGGCCGGGCACCGCTGCTGGCAGGGCGGCTCGCAGTCGGCATTGTGGTCGCACAGCAGTTGCCCGACCCGCAGCCGACGGTAGGCATCCACCGCGGCCGAATGCGTGTGAATCTCCATCCCGGCCACTACCGGGGTCACGCAAGCCTTCACCTCCCGGCGCTCGCTACCCACTTCGACCACGCACATGCCGCAGTTGCCGTTGGCGCGTTCCAGCCGCTGGTCGTGACACAGCGACGGCACCGGAACACCGATGTGTTTCAAGGCGGTAAGGACCGTCAACCCTTCGCCAACGACCACCTCGCGACCGTCGACGGTAATCATGCACTGGGATTCGTAGCGCTCGTCCATGGCAGTCTCCCCACGACCGGACGGCGTCCGCCATCGCCCGACGGGCGCCCTGGTAAGGGCAATTGTGGCACCGTCGGTGCCTGCCCGTGACTGAACGGGTGGATTCCGCAGGATGCGTGTGCGGGCGCCACCCAGGATGTCCAAACAGGCTCTGAGGTTTGGTGCGAGCAGCCGCCTACCGGCCCCGTGAGCCCGCGGACTCACGGGT
>JBAVKY010000307.1:0-3174 GCA_049688555.1 Propionicimonas sp. | reverse complement strand
GCTCACTGCGGCTGGCCTCACTGCTTGAGCTGCGCCTCGGTTCGACGTTGACCGACGACGAGGTCTCGTACCTGACGCTCCATGTGGCACGGGTGGCCGCCGACCAGGCGTGAGCCGGCTGGGACGCCCGCCTGCAGCTTGGCTCTCGGCCCGTCACTGCCACCGAGGTCTGGCGTCCTACGTATGCCGCCACCGAACCGTCCCGGTCATGGAGCCTCCTCCAGTTCGGCGTCCACGTCGTGCGAGGACTCGCGGGGCTCGGCGATCTGATAGGAACGGGCTGAGGCCAACAATTCGTGGTATCGATCGGTGATCAGCGCGCACTCGCTCAATTCGAGCGCCTTGAAAAGGGTGGACTTGCCGAACTTGGTGCTGTCGATGAGGACGAAGGACTCGTCGCTGTTGTCGTGCACGATTCGCTTCTTGGTGGCTTCCCGAATGTCGAACGTGTTGATGCCGGCCTTGGCGCTGCAACCGCTGGCGCCGATGAAGGCCTTGTCAAAGAACATGTCCTTCAGCAACCGCTCCGTCAGCGACCCGGCGATGGATCCGATGCTGGGCAGGTACTCCCCCGCCAGGATGGTGATTCGCATCCGCTTGTCGAAGCCCGAGTTCAACAGCTGCGTGTTGGACGTGATCACCTGGATCTTGCGCCCGCGCAGGAAGGGCATCATTTGCAGCGTGGTGGTGCCGGAGTCGATGTAGATGGTGTCGCCGTTATTGACCTCTCGGGCCGCGGCGGCGGCGATGGCCACTTTGGCGTCCTTGTTGATCAACGCCTTCGCCTTGGACGGAAGCTCCGACAAGCGCTCGTTGAGGCGGACGGCGCCTCCCCGCAGGGCGATGACCTGGCCCGACTTCACCAGGGCATCGATGTCCCGCCGAACCGTCGAGGGTGAAACTCCGGTCGTGTCGACCAAGTCGTCGATATACACCGTTTCAGCGCTGCGGAGCGCTTCAAGAATCTTGCGCTTCCGTTCGTACTGAATCATTGGTGATGTCCTCAATGGTTGGCATGCTGGTTTGTGCACCGACCCCGGTGGTAGCCAGGCCGGCAACCTTCGCCGCGATGCTAGCAGCCTGGACTTCGCTGGCTCCCTCCAGCAGCGATGAGGCGAACGCCCCGACATAGGCGTCACCGGCGCCCGTCGTGTCCAGCGCCCTCACGGGCACCACCGGAATGTAATGGATGCCCGCTTCGGTGGCGAGCAAACTCCCCTCGGCCCCCAAGGTGACCACCAACCGTGAGCAGTATTCGTGCAAGCGAGGAATCGCCTCCTCGATGTCCGCGCGAGACGTGAGTCGCTCGCCGAGGAAGAACATCGCTTCTTCTTCGTTGACGATGAAGTAGTCACACTGTTGGGCCAGAGCCGGGCTCACGGCTCGGGCCGGGGCGGCGTTGTAGATGATGCGTGCGCCCGCTGCTCGCGCCAGGCGAATGGCTTCCTCGTTCGCTTCGGCCGGGATCTCGTTCTGCAGGATGACGACCCCGGCCCGTTCGAACAGCTCGCCGTTCTCGCGAATCCACTCCGGTGTCACTTCACCGTTGGCCCCCCGCAGGATGGTGGCGTGGACTTCGCCGTTGGCCAGGATGCTCACGACGCCCAGGCCCGTCGGCCTGTCCACCTCCTGCAGATGGCATTCGATCCGCTGAGCCTCAAGGTTCTTTCGACTGGCGCGGCCCCGTTCGTCTTTACCAACAGCCCCGAGGAAGATCACCGACTGGTCGAGCCGGGCGGCCTGGACCGCCTGGTTGGCGCCCTTGCCGCCGAACTCCTCGCGCATGCCTTCCGCGACCAGGGTTTCGCCGCGCAGCGGGAGCCGCTCCTGGAACAGGAGCAGGTCGACATTGATGCTGCCGACGACGAGGATCTCACGCTTTGACATTGATCCGGTCCCGCAGGATCTCGAAGTAGGCGGCGAAGGCGATGATGGCGCCGGTGGCGATGTACTGCCAGAAGGCGTCGACACCCTGAACCACGAGGCCGACTCGCAGGGCGGAGAGCAGCAGGGCGCCCAGCAGCGTGCCGACGATGCTGCCCTTGCCGCCAGCCAGACTCGTGCCGCCGATCGCCGCGGCGGCGATGGCATTCAGTTCGTAGCCTTGGCCGGCGGTGGGTTCGCCGGTGCCCAACCTGGCGAGCAACACCATGCCGGCGAGCGCCGCTCCGACACCACACAGTGCATAGGCGATCGACTTGTTCCGGAAGACGTTCACGCCCGACAGCCTGGTGGATTCCTCGTTGCCGCCGATGGCGAAGATGTAGACGCCGGTCCGGGTCTTGGTGAGGATCAGGTGACCCACGACGGCGAACGCCAACAGGATCACGATGGCGATCGGCAGGACGCCGGCCAGGTCGCCGTCCAGCATGGCCCGGAAGAACGCCGGGATGTCCAGCACCGGCCAGCCGCCGGTGACGATGTAGGCCAAGCCGCGGTAGGCGCTCATGGTGGCCAGGGTGGCGATGAAGGGCTGCAACCCGAGTTTGGCCACCAGGAACCCGTTGACCAGGCCGAGCAGGATCCCGAGGATCACCCCGACCAGGGCGGCGACAACCGGGTGCAGGCCGCCGCTGGTGAGCAGTTGGCCAACGACCACGATCACGATGGCCATCGTGGAACCCACCGACAGGTCGATGCCGCCGGTGATGATGACGAAGGTGATGCCGAGAGCCAGCAGGCCGTTGATGGTCGCCTGGTCGATCACGTCCACCAGATTGCCGCCCGACAGGTAGAGCGGGTTGAGGATCGAGAACACGATCACCACCAGAACGAGGGCGATCATTGTCGTTGCTTCGCGTCGCAGCAACAGCTGCCGCAGTCGGTTCATGAGTTAACTCCCATTGCATAATGCAGAACGGTCTTCTCATCGAGATCGCGGTTGACCAGCTCCACTACTTTGTGGCCCTCGTGCATGACGAGGATTCGGTGTGACAGCCCGAGGATCTCGGGCAGTTCGGAAGAAATGACGATGATGGCCTTGCCGTCCTTGGCCAGCGCCTGGATCAGCAGGTAGATCTCCGCCTTGGCACCGACGTCGATGCCCTTCGTCGGTTCATCGAAGATCAGGATGTCGGCCTCGGTTCCCAGCCATTTGGCGAGAATGATCTTCTGCTGGTTGCCGCCGGAGAGTTGGACGGTCATGTAGTTGGGATCTTCAGGGTGGATCTGGAG
>JBAVKY010000306.1:0-5791 GCA_049688555.1 Propionicimonas sp. | reverse complement strand
GGAAGAGCTCAGCGGCCCGCGCGTGGCAGCCACGGTCGCCGCCGCGGTCGGCAGCGGCCTGTGGCTGCTCGGCAGCTCGAACCCGATCCGCGACGCCGACCTCGCCCCGATCCTGGACCAGCCCGGGGAGGTCTTCGCCAACCGTGGGCTCGCCGGGATCGACGGAACGCTGGCGACGGCCTTCGGCATCGCCCTGGCGCGATCAAGACCGCTGACCGTGCTGTGCGGCGACCTGACGTTCCTCCATGATGCTGGCGCCCTCGCCATCGGGCCAGGGGAGCCGATACCCGACGTGCGGGTCGTGGTGGCCGATGACTCCGGGGGAAGTATTTTCTCGACCCTGGAGTACGGGCAGGAGCGGTTTTCAAACGTCTTCGAGCGGGTGTTCGCCACCGACCCCGGGGTGGACGTCGCCGCGCTGGCCCGCGGCTACGGAGTCGCCGCACGCCGGGTCGAGAGCGCCGAGGCGTTGGCCGACGCGCTCGCCTCCCCCGTCCGCGGGATCGAGGTGGTGGCGGCCAGCGTCGATCGTGAACACCGCCGCCGACTCGACGAGGAGTTGAAGGCCTGCGCGTCCTGAATCTTTGTAAGGACATTCTGTTGACTTCCGTTCCCCGTGGGTATTGAATGGGGTCTGTTCGATCAACTCCCGGCACGACGTGCCTCGACGAAGAGGTCCTTGCGATGACAGAAACCACTACTCCCCTGGGCACGATGGCCGACCGCGGCCCGTCCGTGCTCTGGAACGACTCCTCCGATCCGAAGGAGCTGGCCGAATCGATCTCCTTCGGAGCCGTCGGCGCCACCTGCAACCCCGTGATCGCGCTCGCGGCCATCCGCGCCGACCTGCCGCGCTGGTCTGCCCGGATCAAGGAACTCGCGGTCGAAATGCCGGAGGCCAGCGAGTCCGACATCGGCTGGAAGGTGGTCGAAGAGGTATCCCTCGAGGCCGCCAAGCTGCTTGAGCCGGCCTTCGAGAAGTACCAGGGCATCAACGGCCGGTTGTCGATGCAGACCGACCCCCGCCTGATGCGCAGCGCGAAGCAGCTGGCCGACCAGGCCGAGTACTTCAGCTCCCTGGCGAAGAACATCATTGTGAAGATCCCCGCCACGAAGACCGGTACCGAGGCCATCGAGGACGCGACCTACCGCGGCGTCAGCATCAACGTGACGGTGTCGTTCACGGTCGCCCAGGCCGTGGCCACCGGTGAAGCGATCGAGCGTGGCCTGAAGCGCCGCGAGGCCGAGGGCCTGGACATCTCCACCATGGGTCCGGTCGTCACGATCATGGTCGGGCGTACCGACGACTGGATGAAGGAGTCGTACAACCGGGGCAAGCTCGTCTTCGATCCCGGCTACCTGGAATGGGCCGGCGTGGCGGTGTTCAAGAAGGCCTACGCCGAGTTCGAGGCCCGTGGCCTGCGCTCGCGGCTGCTGTCGGCGGCCTTCCGCAACTCCATGCACTGGAGCGAGTTCGTCGGCGGCAACGTCGTCATCTCCCCGCCCTTCGGCTGGCAGAAGCGCATCCAGGCCAGCGAACTCATGGGCGAGGACCGCATGCACATCGCGGTCGACCCGGTCATCATCGACACCATGTACTCGCAGATGCCGGAATTCCGCCGGGCCTACGACGTGGACGGGATGACCCCCGAGGAATTCCAGAGCTTCGGCGCCACCGCCAAGACGCTGCGCCAGTTCCTCGGCGCCGATGAGGAGCTTGACCACATCGTGCGTGACATCCTGATCCCGGCTCCCTGAGCCAGTCCGCCAGCGTCCCTTTGATCGAGGAGTCAACGATGACCCAAACCGTCCGCCTGACTGTCGCCCAAGCCGTGGTGAAGTTCCTGGCGAACCAGTACTCCGAGCGCGACGGTGTCGAGCAGCGGCTGATCGCCGGCTGCTTCGGGATCTTCGGCCACGGCAACGTGGCAGGCGTTGGCCAGGCACTGCTGCAGGCAGAACTCCAAAGCCTCGAGGGTGACCCCGAGGCCCCGGATCTGCCCTATGTGCTGGTCCGCAACGAGCAGGGTGGCGTCCATGCGGCCGCCGCCTACGCCAAAACCAAGAACCGGTTGCAGACCTACGTGGTGACCGCGTCCATCGGCCCGGGCTCGCTGAACATGGTGACGGGCGCGGCTCTGGCCACGACGAACCGGGTTCCGGTGTTGCTGCTGCCCTCCGACATCTTCGCCACGCGGTACCCCGACCCGGTGCTGCAGCAACTCGAGGACCCGCGGTCGCTGGACGTGTCGGTGAACGACGCGTTCAGGCCGGTCTCGCGCTACTTCGACCGGATCAACCGGCCGGAACAGTTGATCCCCTCGCTACTGTGCGCGATGCGGGTGTTGACCGATCCGGCCGAGACCGGCGCGGCGACCGTCTGCCTGCCGCAGGACGTCCAGGCCGAGGCCTTCGACTTCCCGGTGGCGCTGTTCAACAAGCGGGTGTGGCACGTGGGACGTCCCGTCCCCGAGCCGGCGGCGCTGGCCCGTGCGGTCGACCTCGTCAAGGCGGCCAAGCGGCCGTTGATCGTGGCTGGCGGCGGCGCCATCTACTCTGGGGCTTCCGAGCAGTTGCGGGCTTTCGCGGCGGCCACCGGAATCCCGGTGGCCGACACCCAGGCCGGTAAGGGAGCGATCAACTTCGACCATCCCATGTCCGTGGGTGGCGTCGGTTCGACCGGTGCCGGTTCCGCCAATGCGCTGGCGCGCGAAGCGGATCTGGTGATCGGCATCGGCACTCGCTATTCCGACTTCACCACGGCCAGCCACACCATCTTCGCCAACCCCGACGTGAAGTTCGTCAACATCAACGTGACGGCCTTCGACGCCGCCAAGCATTCCGCCACCATGGTGGTGGCGGACGCCCGCGAGACCCTGGTGGCACTCGGCGACGCTCTGCAGGGCTGGAGCACCGACGAGGCCTACCAGCGCGAGGCGCAGGAGTTGGACGCCGAGTGGCAGAAGACGGTGGACCTCTGCTATCACCGCGACAACCAGCCGTTGCCCGCTCAGACCGAGGTTTTCGGTGCCCTGAACGAGCTGATGGATGACTACGACGTGGTGATCAACGCGGCCGGCTCCATGCCGGGCGACCTGCAGTGCCTGTGGCGCGCCAGGACCCCAGAGCAGTACCACCTCGAGTACGCCTTCTCGTGCATGGGCTACGAGATTCCGGCCTCGCTGGGGGTCAAGCTGGCGGTCGGGGACGACCACGAGGTCGTCACCATCGTGGGCGATGGCACGTTCCAGATGCTGCCGATGGAGATCGCCACGATGGCCCAGGAGGGCATCAAGGTCATCATCGTGCTGCTGCAGAACCACGGCTTCGCCTCGATCGGGGCGCTGTCGGAGTCCCGCGGCTCGCAACGGTTCGGGACGAAGTACAGGATGCGCAGCGCGTCGGGCCGGCTGGACGGGGACGAGATCCCCTTCGACCTGGCGGCCAACGCCGCCAGTTGGGGGGCCGATGTGCTCCGCTGCAACGGCATCGCGGAGTTCCGTGAGAACTACGTGAAGGCGGCTGCCAGTGACCGGCTGACGGTGCTCTACATCGAGACCAACCTGTACGGGCCTCATCCGCCCGGCACCGCGTGGTGGGACGTCCCGGTGTCGCAGGTTTCCGAACTGGAGAGCACCAAGCAGGCGTACGCCGAATACGTGGCCGAGAAGGCCGCCCAGCGCTACTACCTGTAGTGGGCCAAGCGACGGGGATGCTGGCCAGCCTGCCTTTGGTGGGCTGGCTCATCCTCGTCGTCGCTGCGTTGCTGATCGGCTTCGCCAAGACGGCCATCGGCGGCGTGGCGATGATCGCCGTGGTGTTGGCCGCCCTCGTGCTGCCGGCCAAGGATTCCACCGGCGTGGCCCTGGTCATGCTGTTGGTCGGCGACCTGGTGGGGGTTTGGACCTATCGCCACAACGTCGACTGGAAGCTCATCGGACGCCTCGTGCTGCCGGTGCTGCTGGGGATCTCTCTGGGTGCCGTCTTCCTGAACGTGGTGGACGATCTGGTGCTCAAGCGCACCATCGGGGTGATCCTGTTGGTGCTGCTGGCACTCGGGTTCTGGCCAGACAAGCTGGGCGCCCACCGTCCGTCCGTGGCCATGGGGTACGGCGGTCTGGCGGGCTTCACCACGATGGTGGCCAACGCCGGCGGCCCGGCCATGGGCCTGTACCTGCTCGCCGCGAAGTACGACAAGTGGCGCTTTCTCGGCACCACCGCCTGGTTCTTCTTCGCGGTGAATCTGACCAAACTCCCGATCTCGATCGGCCTCGGCATCGTGCGTGCCGAGACGGCGCTGCTCGCGGCTGTCCTGGCGCCGGTGGTGTTGCTCGGCACCTGGATCGGGCGGCTGACGATCAAGAAGATCGACCAAGCGACCTTCGACCGGCTCGTCACGGTCTTCATCGCCATCTCGGCGCTCTATCTGACCTTCGGGTGACCGGCAGGGCGACCACCACCTCGTCCGGGGTGTCAGCGGCCCCGGGTCCGTCCCATCTCAGTCTGGGCTAGCCCAGAGAAAGCAGGTCAATGATGCAACGCTTCGCTCTCCTCGGTGCCGGGTTCATCGGGTCGGTACACGCCAAGAACCTTGCTGAGAACCCTGACGTGGAGTTCGTGAACGTCTACGACGTCTCCACGCAGCGCGCCCAGGACATCGCCGCCAAGTACGGCGCCAAGGCCGTCGCGTCGGTCGAAGAGGCGCTGCAGGGCGTGGACGCGGTCTTCATCGCCTCGTCGACCGACACCCACGCCGCCAACCTGAAGGCCGCCGTGGACGCCGGGGTGGCCGCCTTGTGCGAGAAGCCCATCGACCTCTCCCTCGAGCGGGCCCGCGAGATCGTGGCCTACGCCGAGGCGAAGGGCGCGAAGGTGATGGTGAACTTCAACCGGCGCTTCGACCCCGACCACGCCGAACTCAAGCGGATCGTGGACGAAGGCGGCGTCGGCACGGTCGAGCTGGTGCAGCTCACCTCCCGTGGCCCTGCCGTGCCCCCGCTGGAGTACGTGAAGGTCTCCGGTGGCCAGTTGCGCGACCAGACCGTCCACTTCTTCGACCTCGCGCGCTGGATCGTGGGCGCCGACCCGGTCGAGGTGTTCGCCGCGGGTTCTGCCCTGGCCGACCCCCGGCTGGCGCAGCCTGAGTACGACGACGTCGACACCAGCGTCTGCGTGCTGAAGATGCCCGACGGCGCGCTCGTTCAGATCGACAACAACCGGCGCACCGGCTACGGCTACGACGAGCGGATCGAGGTGCTCGGGTCGACCGGCCTGGTGGAATCCATGCGGCACCGTGCCCGCCGGGTGACCCACTATGTGTCCGGCCAGGTGATCGAATCGCAAATGTACGCCGGGTGGTTCGAGCGGATGCAGCCCACTTATGCGCTCGCACTCGACCACTTCGTGCAACTGCTGGAATCCGGCGCTCCGATCGAGCCAGCGCTGTCGGACGGGCTCAAGGCTCAGGCGATCGCCGAGGCCGCCACCAGGAGCCTGCACACCGGCGTCAGCGAGAAGATCGTCTACTGATCCGATATGGCAGCCCCACCGAGGAAGGTGGTGGGGCTGCGGTCGAGGACCGCACCTCGAGCGTCGTCGCAACCAGGTGCAGGCGTGCCTCCAGACCCGGGTTGGTCAGGCGTTCGATCAGGTAGCGCCCGGCCTGGGCGCCCACCGGGAAGTTCCCGTTGTCGACCGAGGTGAGCGAGAGGTGCCGGATCCGGGCCAGGTAGGTGTTGTCGTAGCCGATCAGCGACAGGTCTTTCGGGACGCTCAGCCCGAGGTCGTCGGC
>JBAVKY010000305.1:0-2060 GCA_049688555.1 Propionicimonas sp. | reverse complement strand
GGTCTCCGCCGGCCGCGGTGGCGGCGCTCGGCCTCCGGCCTGGGATGGCGGTCTGGGCGTCGATCAAGGCCACTGAGATCGACGTGTACGCCCGGTCGGGCGGCTGATCCCGGTGGTCCCCTCGGTGGCCTCAGTCGTCGTCTTCCATGCCTCGAGGGCTTCCCTGAGCTCAGCGACCAGTTGCGCCGCCTTCTCCTAGGTCGTCCTGCTGAGCCTGGTGATCTGTTCCATCATGTCCTCGTCCCGCCCAGTCACGAGCTCCCTGAGGTCTTCCTCGTCGAGGACTTCGAAGGGCTCGGCGGGCCAGACCGGCTTGGAGCTCAGCTTGGGCACGATCAGGGCGCCGTCAGCCGGACGACCCTGCGCGTCCATCGTGCCGGACAGCCAGGCGGGGCCGGAGGCGGGGATCGCGGTGGCCGCTGCGAGCTGCAGCTCGACGACCCCGGCTGGGGGGACGTCGCCCGACGTCGGGAACAGGATCAGGAAGTCGTCGTCAGCCCAGTCACGGGCCAGCAGGTACCGAGCCCCCGTGCCGTACGGCCGCTCGGCCACCTCGCGGGCGCGGCTGAGGAACCGCGCCCCGCGCGTGGCCGCGATCAGGGGGAGCAGCAGGTAGCCAGCCAGGAGCGAGACGCAGACGATGTCCCAAGTGCTCAGGGGATCGGTGAACGGGGCGAGGCACCATCCGACGATGGGTAGGCCAAGGATGAGCCCGATCGCGGCGAAGAACGCCGGAAGCGCCAGCCGGTCCCGCCGGGCGCGGCGCCAGTCGTGCGGATCGACCCGGTCCTCGTCAGCCCCCCATTGCTCGTCAGCTCGGCGCTGCTCCAGGAAGGCGCGGATCGGTTCGTAGGTCAGCGGCATCGTGGCCGCGTGGAGCTCCCTGGCGGACTCGGCGTCGTGCGTGCTTGGGTCCATTTCCTCGCTCCATGTGTCGATGGTTCCGGTGCCCTCGGTCACCATTTCGAGTGTCTCCTGCGCACAGTGGTGGCAAGCGGGTCGGAAGCCCCGTCTTTGTGCGACCAACGGCACCGCTGGGCCGGCGGCACCCGGACCTCCGCAAGGACAGCCCGGATCCATGCGGTCGATGTGGTCGCTTATCGACGAGGTGGGCGGCCGAAATCGGAAGCCTCGCCGTAGATACGGTTGTACTGGTGGCCGCGCAGCGGCCGGGGGACAACCGGATCGACGGCAAGGTTGGCTTCGACGCCTGCCGATGGCGCCGGCTTCGACCACATCCACGGCGAGGTTCGCGCGGCGAGGGCCGTGCGGCCGGCTCTCCTCGTGCTGCCCTTGCTGGACCAGGCGCCCGCCCGCTCGCGAGGCTGATCCTCGGGTTGCCCGGCGGGCTGCGGAGGCCGCCTGGGGGCAGCGTCCTGGCAGTGCCTCACCCGGGTGGTCGGTTCTCCTGCTGGTCGGTCGCGCCGGTCGCTTCAGTGGCCTCAGTCGTCGTCTTCCATGTCCTCGAGGGCTTCCCTGATCTCAGCGACCAGTCGTGCCGCCTTCTTCTCGCTCTTCGCCTTGCTGAGCTTGGTGAGCAGGTCCACCAAGTCCTCGTCCAGCCCGGTCACGAGCTCCCTGAGGTCCTCGTGGTCGAGGACTTCGAAGTGGTACGCAGGCCAGACCGGCCTGGAGTTCAGCTTGGGCACGATCAGGGCTCCGTCAGTTGGCCGCCCCTGCGCGTCCATCGTGCCGGCCAGCCAGGCGGAGCCTGAGGCGGGGATCGCGGTGGCCGCTGCGAGCTGCAGCTCGACGACCCCGAGTGGGGGGACGTCGCCCGACGTGGGGAACAGGATCAGGACGTCGGCGTCAGCCCAGTCACGAGCCAGCAGGTAGCGCGCCCCCGTGCCGTACGGCCGCTCGGCCACTTCGCGGGCGCGGCTGAGGAACCTCGCTCCGCGTGTGGCCGCGACCAGGGGGAGCAGCAGGTAGCCAGCAAGGAGCGACACGCAGACGATGTCCCAAGTGCTCAGGGGATCGGTGAACGGGGCGAGGCACCATCCGACGATGGGCAGGCCAAGGATGAGCCCGATCGCGGCGAAGAACGCTGGCAGTTCCAG
>JBAVKY010000304.1:0-24572 GCA_049688555.1 Propionicimonas sp. | reverse complement strand
GATCTACGCCGCCCTCGCGTTGTCGTCGGACAAGGGCGCCTCTCGCTCGCTGGAGTCGGCGTTCAGCCACCACGCGGCACTGGCCGATCGCGGGGAGTTCAACCCCGCGTGACCAACGTGGGGATCATGGCGTGATGGCCAACACCACGCGCCCGATCAAGGCCCTGCTGATGGACGCCGACGGGGTCGTGCAGTACCCGCGTCCTGGCTGGCTGCGCGAGATGGCGCGGGTGGGGGGACCGGGGTTCTTCCGCGCAGCGACGAAGGTGGAGCGCCACTCGCTCACTGGCGAGGTTGACCTGCGCCCCTTGATCGAGGAGCTCCTGCAGGTTCGAGACCTCGACATCGGTTTCGAGGATGTCCTGGAGATCTGGTGCCGCATCGACCCGGACGAGCGGATGCTGGCCCTCGTCGATCAGGTGCGCGCGACCGGCGTGGTCACGGCTCTGGCCACCAACCAGCAGTCCTACCGCGGCAGCTGGATGCTGGCGAACCTGCCCTACGAGCTGTCCTTCGATGTCCAGTTCCATTCCTGGCAGGTCGGGCTGGCAAAGCCGGATCCGGAGTTCTTCACCCACATCGTGAACTCACTGGGTCTCGAACCTGACGAAGCCGTCTTCGTCGACGACATGCGCGAGAACGTGATGGGCGCTCGCGCCGCCGGGCTGCACGCCGTCCACTTCTCGATGCTCAGCACGTACGGCGAGCTGCGGTGGCAGCTGCGCCAGCTGGGCGTCCCCGGCGTCTGATCCCGGCCGATAGCCTGTCCCCCTTCGGAGGTCACCCCCGCCGAGGATCATCTCGGGCCCCAGTCCGGGGGCCGAGCTGGACGCTGGCGGTCCGCGTCTGATCTACGGGGTGTGGGGAAGGAAGTGGTCGATGGTCTTGGTCCTGGTGTTTGAGCCACGCAGACCACCACTTCCCCCTTCCAAAGCCAACCGGCCCGCTTCACCCTCTCACTGTGAGCGAACGGGACACGAACGGGACTCATCTTTCACCCTCAGACTTCAATCGAATGCCTGTTCGATAGTCTCATGTGATTCTCAGTTCCACAAGGGGGTTCAGCGGCCTCTGGCGACGATTTCTGTCAGTGCGGGCTGGTTGGCTTGGTCTATGGGAAACCAACCAGCAGTACAGGCGCTGTCGTCGATCGGGGTGATCCTCGACAGGTTCGACCCGGCCACCGTCGGGGCCGGGGAACGGCTGGGCTGCGCCCGGCAGGCCCGCCGGCTGGCGTCGCGGCTGACCGCGGTCGCCGGGCTACTGCTCGCCGACGCCGAAGCCGCGAAGGAGTCGATGCGGACCTCCGGCACGCCGACCACGACGTGGATGGCGATCGACAGCGACCTGTCGAAGCGCGAGGCGGGCCGGGCGTTGCACGAAGCCCGCGAACTGAGCCAGCATCCGCAGGTCGGACAGGCTGCGGCGGCGGGCCGGATCAGCGTCGGCCAGGCCCGCGCCATCACCCACGTGCTCGAAAGCCTCGACGGGCTGGACGCCGCCCAGCAGGTGCGGGCCGAGCAGGTCATGCTCGGCCTGGCGAAGTCGATGGACACCGACCGGCTCGCGAAAGCCGCACCCCAGGTGCTGGCCGAGGTGGCTGCCGAGCGGGCGGCTGAAACCCAGGAGCGCCGGTTGCAGCGGCAGACGGAGGCGGGTCGGCGGAACCGGTCGGTGGTGTTCGGCCGGGACAACAACGGGTCGGTGACGTTCACCGGCAGCCTGCCGCTGGCCGTCGGGGAGGCGTGGCAGGCGATCCTGACCTCCTACAGCGAGCAGGCACGCCGCAACGCCCTGGAGGAACGCGACCCGCTCGCTGTGGAACTCACCCCGGCGCAACGCAAAGCCGACGCGCTGCTGGCCATGATCGTCGACCACCAGAACGGCCGGCAGGCCCCCGGCGTCGCCGGCGACCGGCCCCGGGTGGTGGTCACCCTCAACTACGACCAGTTGCGGGCCCAGGCGGCCGGCGCCGGGCTGATCGGTGACGAGCCGCTCAGCGCCGGCGAGCTGCGCCGGCTGTGCTGCGACGCCGACCTCATCCCCGCCGTCCTCGGCGCCGCCAGCGAGGTCCTGGATGTGGGGCGTTCGTGCCGGCTCGTCACCCCAGCCATCCGCACCGCGCTCACCCTCCGGGACAAAGGATGCATCTTCCCGCGGTGCGATGCCCCCGCGATCGTCTGTGACGCCCATCACGACGTTCCCTGGTGGGCCGGCGGCGTGACCTCCCTGGGGAATACGTGTTTGCTGTGCGCGCAGCACCACGCCCTGGTCGAACCCGCGAAACACGGGTTGCGGGATCAGTGGGAGATCCGGATCGCCGCCGACGGCATCCCCGAAGCCATCCCCCCAGCCCGCATCGACCCCCACCGACAACCCATCCGGCATGCCCGCTTCACCCGGGCCGGACCCACCAAAGACGGAACCGCGACACCCGGAACCGCACCACCCGGAACCGCACCGCCCGATGCCGCACCGCCAGCTGCGTGACCCAGCATGGCTTCACCATGGCCGGCCCCGGGCGGGCTTGGGCTGCCTAGCTCACCCCCGGCGGAGTCAGAAAGCGAACCTCGAAGGCTCTCCGACGCCTGATCTCTTTCGGGCTGCCCGGCTCGCCCCGAGCGGGCCGGGGCTGCCCGGTTCCCCCCCCGGCGGAGTCAGAGAGCGAACCTCGAAGGCTGACCGACGCCTGATCTCTTTCGGGCTGCCCGGCTCGCCCCGAGCGGGCTTGGGCTGCCCAGCTCGCCCCCTGTCGGGGTCAGGGGTGCCTCGCCGCATCTGACTCAGTTCTGGGCTTGCCCGGGCGCGGTCAGTCTGAGCTGTCCCCGCCCGGCGACGCCTGGACCGGCCGTATCGGTGCCGCACACCACCAGCCTGATCCGTCCCAGCTGCCCTCGAGTGAGTCTGGGCTGCCCCGGCGCGCCCTGACTGGGTTAGGGCTCTGCCCGATGCGGCTTGACCGCGGTAAGGCTGCATCAAGACCCGCCCGCCGCCCAGGTTCTCAACCGGGAAGGGTGGTCGACCAGTGCTCCGATCGGCACGGCAAGGCCGAGGCTCCTTCGACAGGTGTCCCAACTCATCGTCGCGATCCCGCGGCTGGAACACCGCAGCAGCCCCTTCACCGGGATCACGACCGCCGACCAGATCCTCCCCCCACGCCACCCGCAAACGATCAGAAGCGTGACGCTAGCCGTCCCAGCCGAAGGCGCCAGCCAGTCGCGCCAGTCCCTCGGCGATCACCTCGGGCGGGTTGGTCACGAACGAAAGCCGCATGGTGGAGTGGTCGGGCGCTTGGGCGAAGAACGGCCACCCCGGGACATAGGCCACCCCGGCCGCCAGCGCCACGTCCAGCCGAACGGCGGTGTCGACGCCCCCGCCCAGTCGCACCCACAAGAACATGCCGCCCTCGGGCCTGGTCAGCGTCGCCCCCGCCGGGAGCATCCCGGCCAGGCCGCCGGCCATCGCGTCCCGGCGTTCGCGGTAGATGTCGACGACCCGCGCGATGTGGGCGTCCAGGTCGCAGGTAGCCAGGTAGCGTGCCACCGCCAGCTGGTCGGTGACCGCCGACTGCAGCCCCACCGCCTGCTTGGCGATCTCCAGCGACCTCAGAATGTCGCCTTCGGCCCGCAGCCAACCGATCCGGACCCCGGGAGCCATGACCTTGGAGGCGGAGTTCAGCAGGATCGTCTGCGCCGGCATACCGGGCAGGCTGGCCAACGGCGGCGCCGCCTCGCCCTCGAACCGCAACTCGCCGTAAGGGTCGTCCTCGAGCAGTGGGACGCCGGTGCGCAGCAGCACGTCGGCCACGGCCGCCCGGCGCTCGGCCGGCATCGAACGCCCGGTCGGGTTCTGGAAGGTCGGGATCAGGTAGGCGAATTTCGGGTGGTGCGTCGCGATGGCGGTGGCCAGCGCATCTGGCAGGATGCCGTGGTCGTCGGTCTCCACCGGCACCAACCTGGCCCCGGCAAGGGTGAACGCCTGCACCGCCGCAAGGTACGTCGGCTGCTCCACGAGGACGACGTCGCCCGGGTCGACCAGCGCCATGCCGACCAGGAAGATGCCCTCCTGCGACCCGCTGGTCACCTGCAGCTGCTCTGCCGTGGTCGGCAGCTGCCGGGACAGTCGGGTGGCGAGAGCTTCGAGCAGTTCGGGTTCGCCCTTGGTCCCGGCATACTGCAGCGCCCGGGCGCCCTGGTAGCTGAGTACGTAGTCGAACGACGCCCGGAAGTCGGCCACCTCGAACTGGGACGCGTCCGGAATACCACCGGCGAAGGAGATCACCTCACCACGGGACAAGACAGCGAGGATGTCGCGGACCGGTGACGTGGTGACGCCTGCGAACCGATCCGCCAACCGGAAACCACTCATTGGGCGATGTTTTCACGCCGGAGTGGGGACTCGGGTGTGCGTCCGGACGAGACCCGCTCCCCGCGCAGGTCCAGCCTCGCGAAACCAACGAGGCCCGGGTGGCCGGGTCAGGGCGCGAGGCGCTCCTTGACCCAGTTCTCCCCCTGAAGGCGGAACCGGACGCGATCGTGCAGGCGGCTCGTGCGTCCCTGCCAGAACTCCCAGAGCTCTGGCCGCAGCCGGTAGCCACCCCAGTACTCAGGACGAGGCGGCCGCAGACCGTACCGCGCCGACACGCGAGCGGCGTTCGCCAGCAACTGCGCCCGGGATTTGATCACCTCACTTTGGGGGGAAGCCCAGGCGCCGATCCGCGAATCCAGCGGACGGGTGGCGAAGTAGGCGTCCGACTCCTCGGCGCTCACTCGACTAACCGTCCCCTCGACCCGAACCACCCGCTCAAGCGCCACCCAATGGAACTGAACCGCGGCGTGGGGGTTCGCCGCCAGTTCACGGCCCTTGCGGGAGTGGTAGTTGGTGAACCAGACCAGTCCGCCGGGCCCACTCTCCTTGAGCAGCACCACCCGGGTGGACGGACGCCCGTCCGTGCCCACCGTGGCGAGCGTCATAGCACTTGGCTCGGGAACACCAGCCGCGATGGCTTCGGCCAGCCAACGCTCGAACACCGTCAGCGGTGTGCCAGCGAGGCTGCGCTCGTCGAGTTCAGCGCGTTCATAGCTCTTTCGCTCGTGCCGCAGGTCCATGGTCGCAGGATAGGCGCCGGGCGTCGCATCACGTCACCGTTGGCTCTCCGCGGACGGCGACCGACGGTGGACGGTCCCCCCGAATCGACGCCACCATGTCGACGACCCGGCGAGTGGCCAACACGTCGTGGGCCCGGAACACCGTGGCGCCCAGCCACGCCGCGACGGCGGTCGCCGCCAGCGTCCCTTCGAGGCGGTCAGCCACCGGCAGATCGAGGGTCTCGCCCACGAAGTCCTTGCGTGACAGGGCCTGCAGCACCGGGAACCCCAGCGAGGTCAGCTGGCCGGTGGCCCGCAGCAGCCGCAACGAGTGGCGGGTGGTCTTGCCGAAATCGAGGGTCGGGTCGATCAGCAGCCGCTCCGCCGGCACACCGGCTGCCAGCGCCCGATCAGCCCCGTCGCTCAGCCCGGCCAGCACCGCGCGCACGACGTCGTCGGGGTCCGGCCCGTAGCTGATCGCCACCGGGTCGGTGCGGGGCGGCAGTCCCCCGGTATGTGACACCACATAACCCGCGCCGATCTCGGCAGCCACCGCCACCAGGCCCGGGTCGGCGCCCGCCCAGGTGTCGTTGATCACCTCGATGCCGACCACCGCGCAGGCCCGCGCGACGGGGGCACGCCACGTGTCCAGGCTCAGGCACAGCTCCGGGTGCCGCCGCCGGGCCGCGGTGAGGAAGGGCAGCACGCGTCCGATCTCCTCGTCCACCTCAACCCAGGGCCCAACCTGCCCGGCGCGGACTCCCCCCACGTCCACGATGTCGGCACCCTCAGCGACCAACCGGTCGAGGGCGCTCAGCGCCTCGGCGAGGTCGCTGAACCGCGCCCCGCTGAAGAACGAGTCGGGCGTGAGGTTGATGATCCCCATCACCGCGGGGCGGGCAGCGTCGAACCGCTGCCCGCGCAACACTAGGGGGGCGGGGTCCTGCAACCCAACCGGCCACACCGGCGGGCCTGCGGGGAGGTGCAGAGCAGGTTCCAGGTCGTCGAGGCTGTCCGGCACCCTGTCGGAGTTGTCGGTTGTCACCAGACACCACCGGCCATCAATCATCAACCACGGCTCGACCGGGTTCGGCGGCCCCGCAGGCTCCACCACAATCCTCTCCTCACCGGTGGCCTCGACGCAGGCCTCACCCGTCCACTCTGCCGCAACCGTGAGCCCAGGGGGACCCCTCGCCGCCACGGATTCAAGCTCGTGGGCGGCCAAGCCGGCGGGCGCCCCGCGAGGTTTCGACGGGACTGCGTAGCGTCTAGCGCCACGGCCGTGTCGAGGGACTAGCCTGATGCGCACCGAGCAGGGAGGCTGCGATGACCTTCAACCACACCATCCTGGAGACCGCGGACGGCCAAGGGTTCCGTTCCGTGAGGCACGCCAGCACCACCCGCGAGGAGCGATTCGCGCTCGGACGCAGCCTGCAGCAGACGGTGCCCCACGCTTCGCTGGCGACGTGGCAGGCGAACCCGTGGCGGTTCGACCCGCTGGAGCTGATCGCCATGTCCCACGCCGGCCGGGTGCCAGAGCTGATCGGCCTTCGCGTCGGACGGATGGCCTCCAGCCCGTACGGCTTCCTGCGCGGGGCAGCGGTGGTGATGGCCGCTGACGTGGCGTCCCTTCCCTCCACCGGCATCCGTCCGGTGATTTGCGGTGACGCCCACCTCGGCAACTTCGGCTTTTACCGCTCACCCGAGGGCGAACAGGTGATCGACCTCAACGACTTCGATGAAGCACACCCCGGCTCGTGGGAATGGGACCTGCGCCGCGTGACCGCCAGCATCCACGCCGCCGGACGCGAGAACGGCTACACCGAGCAGGACTGCGCCGAGGCCGTCCGCACCTGTGTCCGGGCGTACCGGGACGAGGTGGCCTCGCTCGCCACCCAGCCGCTGCTGGCCCGCTCGTTCAACCGTCTCGGGGTGGCGGAGCTGCACGCCAGCGTCACCGAGAAGACCCTCAAGGACGAGATCAAGCGGGCCGCCAAGTTGGCCCGCAAACGCACCAGTGACCGCGCCCTGCCCAAGCTCACCGGGGAGAAGGACGGCCAGCGGCACATCATCCCCGACCCTCCCGTGATCACCGCGGTCACTCCCGAGGAGTACGAAGCCGCCGCCGCGGCACTGGATGAGTACCTGACGACCCTCCCGCCGCACTGGCGCCGCGTGGTGGCCGGCTACACCCTCGTGGACATCGCCCACAAGGTGGTGGGCGTGGGATCGGTGGGACTGCGCGCCTACGTCGCCCTGCTGGTGGGTTCCAGCCCCGACGATGTGCTGTTCCTGCAGCTGAAGGAGGCCCGCCGCTCCGTCCTCGCGCGCTTCGTGCACGGCAACGACGCCTGGCATACCCACCAGGGTCAGCGCGTGGTGGAGTACCAGCAGGCGCTGCAGACGGTCAGCGATCCACTGCTGGGGTGGACGGAATTCCTCGGCCGCCAGTATTACGTTCGGCAGTTCCGAAACATGAAGGGCACGGTGCCGCTGAACGCCATGACGGCCACGGCGCTGGCCGACTACTCCGGCATCGTGGGCCATCTGCTGGCCAAGGGCCACGCCCGCACCTCGGGCGCGTCGATGATCGCCGGGTATCTCGGCGACTCCGACGGGGTCGCGGACGCCATGGCCAAATTCGCCCGCCGCTATGCCGACCAGACCGAGGCTGACCACGCGCAACTGGTCAACGCGGCGCGCCGCGGCCTGTTGCCCATCTCACCGGGAGCGCTGGAGTCGATGGGGTCGGCCTTCCGTCCCGGGGGCTGAAGCGCGACCCCTGGTCGTGGATACCACCGGGGCGGCGACGCGTTCGTCGGCGGACTGGCGGCCGCGCGCTCGGGGCGCCTGGCCTCGTTCAACCGGAGGCGCCACACCGCGACCAGGGCTGCTGGCCAACCCCGGTTCGGCTGACCAGCACCTCCGCCCGGCCGGCTAGTCGACGACCAGCAGCAGGTCGCCGCCCTCGACGGCCTGAGCGTGGCCGATGGCGAGCCGCTTCACGGTGCCCGCGACGCTGGTGGTGATGGCCGCCTCCATCTTCATGGCCTCGATGGTGGCGACCTGCTGGCCGGCCTCCACGGCGTCTCCAGCCTCGACCACCAGGGTCACCACGCCGGCGAACGGGGCGGGGATCTGGCCCAACACCCCCGGATCAGCTCGCTCCGCCAGCGCCACGGTCGACTTCACGTCACGGTCGCGGATCGACACCGTCCGCATCTGGCCGTTCACCGAGCACATCACCTGCCGCATGCCCCGGTCGTCTGGCTCGCCAATGGCTGAGATGCTCAGCAGCAGCTTCTTGCCCCGCTCGAGCTCGACTTCGACCTCTTCGTCGGGTCGTAGCCCGTACAGGAATTCACTGGTTTCCAACACCGTGAGCTCGGAGAAGTCGGCCACCGCCTCGTCGTAGTCACGGGTCGGGCCGGGGAACAGCAGCCGGTTCAGGGTCTGCCGCGGGTTCGCGGCGAGCGCCTCCTCATCGTCGCGCGACAGTTCGGTCTCGACCGGCCTGGTCACCCGACCTTTCAAGGCCTTGCTGCGGAACGGCTCCGGCCAACCGCCGGGCGGGTCTCCCAAGTCGCCGTTGAGGAAGCCGATCACCGACTCGGGGATGTCGTAGGCACCCGGATTCGCCTCGAAGTCAGCTGGGTCAGCTTTGCGTCCCACTAGGGCGAGCGCCAGGTCGCCCACCACCTTCGACGACGGCGTCACCTTCACGATGTTGCCCAGGATGCGGTTCGAGGCCGCGTACATGTCCTCGATCGCCTCGAAGCGGTCACCCAACCCGAGCGCGATCGCCTGCTGCCGCAGATTCGACAACTGCCCGCCAGGAATCTCGTGGTAGTACACCCGTCCAGTGGGCCCGGGCAGGCCCGACTCGAACGCCGCGTAGACCTTGCGCATCGCCTCGAAGTACGGCTCGAGCTTCGTCACCGCGTCGAGCGACAGCCCGGTGTCACGCTCGGTCCCCTCCAACGCGGCGACCAGCGCCGACATGGACACCTGCGAGGTGGTGCCGGCCATCGCCGCGGAGGCCACGTCCACCGCGTCCACTCCGGCGTCGATCGCCGCGAGCAACGTCCCGAGCTGCCCTCCGGCGGTGTCGTGGGTGTGCAGATGGACGGGCAGGTCGAACCTGCTGCGCAGCGCGGTGACCAACGTGGCCGCCGCCGGGGCCCGTAACAGTCCGGCCATGTCCTTGATCGCCAGGATGTGCGCGCCCGCCGCCACCAACTGCTCGGCCAGGTGCAGGTAGTAGTCAAGGGTGTAGAGGGTCTCGCGAGGCGAGGTCATGTTGCCCGTGTAGCACAGGGCGGCTTCAGCGACCGCCACGTCGGTTTCGAGCACGGCTTCGATCGCCGGCCGGATCTGGTCGACGTTGTTCAGCGCGTCGAAGATCCTAAAGATGTCCAGGCCCGAACGCGCCGCCTCGGCCACGAACGTCCTGGTCACGGCCAGCGGGTAAGGGGTGTAACCGACCGTGTTGCGTCCGCGGAGCAACATCTGCAACGGCACGTTGGGCATCGCTTCGTGCAACTCGTCGAGCCGCGCCCAGGGATCTTCCTTGAGGAACCGCAGCGCCACGTCATAGGTGGCGCCGCCCCAGGCCTCGACGCTGAGCAGACCGGGCAACAGTCGGGCCACGAACGGCGCCACCTCGACCAGGTCACGGGTGCGCACGCGGGTGGCCAACAACGACTGGTGCGCATCCCTGAAGGTGGTGTCGGTGACCGCCACAGCCTTCTGGGCGCGCAGTTCAGCGGCGAAACCGACGGGGCCGAGCGCGAGCAGGCGCTGCCGGGACCCGGCCGGGGGTGGGACGTCGCGTTCGACGGCGGGCAACTTGGTGCGCGGGACCAGCGAGGTGATGCGCTCACCGTTGGGCTTGTTGACCGTCACCCCGGCGAGGTAGTTGAGCAGCTTCGTGCCCCGGTCAGCCGGCAACCGATGGTGCAGCAGGTAGGGCCGCTCGTCGATGAATGAGGTGGTCACGTGCCCGTTGAGGAAGTCCGGGTCCGAGATCACCGCCTCAAGGAACGGGATGTTCGTCGACACTCCGCGAATCCGGAACTCGGTGAGCGCGCGGTACGCGCGCCGTGCCGCCGACTGCAGGTCACGTCCACGGCAGGTGAGCTTGGTCAGCATCGAGTCGAAGTGGGCGCCCACCTCGGATCCGGAGTAGACGACACCACCGTCCAGCCTGACGCCGGCGCCGCCGGGGGTCCGGTAAACCGAGATCCGACCCGTGTCGGGCCGGAACCCGTTGGACGGATCCTCGGTGGTGACCCGGCACTGCAAAGCCGCGCCCCGGACGTGGATGTCCTGTTGCCGCAGGCCGACCTCCTCAAGGGTCTCGCCTGCCGCGATCCGGATCTGGGAGGACACCAGGTCGACGTCGGTGACCTCCTCGGTAACGGTGTGCTCGACCTGAATGCGCGGGTTCATCTCGATGAAGACGTAGCGGCCGTCCTCGCCGAGCAGGAATTCCACGGTGCCGGCGTTGACGTAGTTGATGTGACGGGCGAACCGGACGGCGTCAGCGCACATCCGCTCCCGCAGCGCGGGATCCAGGTTGGGGGCCGGGGCGACCTCGACCACCTTCTGATGCCGCCGTTGCACCGAGCAGTCCCGCTCGAAAAGGTGGACGACCTGGCCGGTGGCGTCGCCCAGCACCTGGACCTCGATGTGGCGGGGCCGAATCACCGCCTCCTCCAGGTACATCCGGGAATCGCCGAACGCCGCATCGGCCTCCCGCATCGCCTCGGCCAGCGCGGCCCGCAGCTTGTCAGGCTCGTCGACCCGCCGCATGCCCCGTCCGCCGCCGCCGCTGACCGCCTTGACGAAGATCGGGAAGGTGGCAGCAGCGGCGGCCGCCACCAGCGTTTCCACGTCGTCGCTGGGTTCGGACCCGCTCAGCGTCGGGAGCCCGGCCTCGCGGGCCGCGGCGATCGCGCGCGCCTTGTTGCCGGTCAGTTCCAGCACCTCGTGGCGCGGCCCGATGAAGGTGATCCCGGCCGTCTCGCACGCCTGGGCGAGATCAGGGTTCTCCGACAGGAAGCCGTAGCCGGGGTAGATGGCATCGGCCCCCGCGCTCTGGGCCGCGGCCACGATGCCGTCGATGTCCAGGTAGGCGCGAACCGGATGCCCCTTCTCCCCGATCTGGTACGACTCGTCCGCCTTCAGGCGGTATTCCGCATGCCTGTCCTCGAACGGGAAGACCGCAACCGTACCCACCCCCAACTCCGTGGCGGCCCGGAAGGCGCGGACGGCGATCTCGCCACGATTGGCGACCAGGATCTTGCGGAACACGGGGTCCTCCTCGTCTGAGTGCACGTCAATCTAGTCGCCCGAACCCGATCTGGGCAGGGCTGTGACCCGGGCACCGGCCACGGTGTGACAAATCCGCCCCCAGATGACCCGCTGGGACCGATTCTGGCGCAGCTGCGGCCCTCCGGCGAAGGCTTTGGATCACGTACTCCCGAGGAGATCGCTCACCTCGCGCGCTCTGGCGTGCCCGACGCTTCGGCCGGCAGCCAGCGCAGGCTTGATCAGGGCGGCGGCGACCACATCAACCCCGATGGCCCGACGCGCCGGGCCATCGGGCGCGATCAGAACCACCTTGGCGCTGGTCGCCAGCCGGGCTGCCTGCGAACCGGGACGCCGGTAGGCCCGCAGCGAGCCGGTCAGGGGGGCAATCGCCAGGACGGCCGTGCACCCGTCGGCGACGTCGAGGTTCGCCGGTGACCGCAGCCCGCCATCGAAATGCGGACGGTCATCGATCAGGACTGGCGGGAATACCCCCGGGATGGCGCAACTCGCCGCCACCGCGCGCTCCAGCGGGATCCGCGTAGCGGCCGTGAAGTAGGCCGGACGTCCACTGCTGGCGTCTGTGGCGACGATCACCAGGCCAGCGGGCCACGGTTGACCGACCAGACCGACGCCGAGTCGTTCCACCCAGTTCTCGGCGGCCTCGCGCGACCAACCTGCCCCGGTCGCCCCGCGCCCCAACCACAGCAGCGCGTGACGCCGACTCGGCCAGAGCTGGGCTGCCAGCAGCCGGGTCAAGGCCGTGACCGACAGCCGGCCCTCCAAGGTGAGCGAATTGAGACCCTCCACGATCTCGGACGGGGTCCGTCCCAACGCAAGATGCGCACCGACCAGCGCGCCGGCCGACGTGCCGACCACGAGCCCCGCGGAGCCGAGATCCACACCCGCCTCAGCCAGGCCGGTCAACACCCCCAGCTGCCAGGCGGCCCCGCTGAGCCCACCACTGCCCAGGCACAGGGCGGCGGCGGGCTGCGGCACACCTTCAGTGCCCACACTCCCGCTACCCAAGCCACCATTGCCCACAACCCACATTGTCGCGGGTGAGTGAATTCTTGGGGCATTCTCACCCAGGGGTCGGGGTGTCTATCCCGCTCCGATGAGAGACTCAGCCCGTGCCAAGCCATCGCCCCCGGGCTGAGACTCGTCGACTGTCCCTGGTTGTCATCGTCTCCCTGGCATGGTTGGCCGGTTGCGCGGTCACCCCCCCTGCGACTCCTGCGACCTCACCGGCGACACCCTCGCCCACCATGACCCTCTCCCCCACACCCAGCCCGACGAAGCCGAGCCGCCCCACCGTGCCGACGGCCGCTGGTGCCCTCAACGTCGCCAGCTTCGACAACGTCCACTTCGCCAGCCCGACGGGACGCATCTGGTGCGCGATGAGTGCGGACTGGACGCTCTGCCACTTCCCGAAGGGTATGAACATGGCAAAGGTGCCAAAGCCCTCGTCGGTCTGCCCGGGTGCCGGGCTGGACGTCACCGGGGTGTCGGTGGGAACCACGGCCGAGTACTTCTGCAGCGGCGGCGCCGAAGCCCTACCGCAGACCAACGGCCTCAACGTCGACTGGTGGAAGTCAACCGGGTTCGGGTCGGTGAAGTACGACGGGCAGAAGCTGGCGATCCTGCCGTACGGCAAGAAGCTGCTCCACTCCCCGTTTGTCTGCGAGAGCGCCGAAGCCGGCATCAGCTGCGGGAATATCGACTCCCGCAAGGGGTTCCGGGTCTCATCGAAGGGCGTCGAGTTCCTCAAGAAGTGAGCGCCCGGGGCGGGCGATCCCCCGAGGGCGCTGGGTGACAGCGTGGGCCCAGGTTCACGGTGGACCACGGTTGCCCGTGGATGGCAGTCGGCCGGTCGGCCGGGCTGGATAGGGTGGGCGCCATGTCCGTCCAGGTCTCCAGCGTCTCGACCGGGGTGCTGGACGCCTACCGACAGCATCCCGCCAGGGGTGCCTACGACGAACTGGTGGACGCAGCCAGCGTCCGTCCGCACTACGCCCAGGTCGCCGACACGATTGAATCCCTCGGCCTGCCCGGCCTGCTCGCCGCCCGCGCCCAGACCCGCAACCTCGTCGCCGACGAAGGCGTGACCTACGGGTCGTTGGCGGCCCACACGAACCGGAAGTGGGCGATCGACCCGATCCCGCTGGTCATCGCCCGTCAGGAATGGACGGACCTCGAACGTGGCCTCGCCCAGCGCGCCCAACTGTTGGACTTGATCCTCAGCGACCTCTACACCGAGCGGACGCTGCTACGTCGAAGGATCCTGCCGGCGGCGGCCATCCTCAGCCATCCCGGGTTCCTGCGCCAGACCGACCAGGTGGCGCCTGGCCCCGGCCGCCAGTTGATGTTGACCGCCACCGACCTGGCCCGCGACGCCACCGGTCGCTGGCGGGTGATCTCCGACCGCACCCAGGCCCCCGCTGGGGCCGGTTACGCGATGGTGACGCGTCACATCGTCAGTCGGGTGATGGCCGGACTGCACCGCAGCAGCGACCTGGCGAGGCTGCGCGGCTTCTTCCACACCATGACCGCCTCGCTGATGGACGCGGCCCCGAGCACCGCGGAGACCCCGCGCGTGGTCGTCTTGTCACCCGGCAGCACGAGCGAGAGCGCTTTCGACCTGAGCTACCTGGCCACCATGCTGGGTTTCCCGGTCGCGGAGGCTGATGACCTGGTCACCACCCAGGGGCGGACGTGGCTGCGCGCCGGCGATCGGCTGGAGCCGGTCGAGGTGATTCTGCGCCGTGTGGACGCGCAGATGAGCGACCCGCTGGAATTCCGTGGGAACTCCGAGATCGGCCTGCCAGGCATGATCGAGGCCGCGCGTAACGGCCTGGTCACCGTTGCCAACCCGGTGGGCGCCGGCGTCCTCGACAACCCGGCGCTGATCGCCTACCTCGAACCGATCGCCGAGGCGCTGCTGGGCGAGACCCCGTTACTGGATTCCCCGCCGACCTGGTGGTGCGGGGATCCGCCCGGGCTCTCACACGTCCTGGCGAACCTGTCGCGCCTCGTCATCAAGCCGACCGGGCGGGGGATGGCCCCGGTCCGCTATGGCTGGGAGCTCGACCGGGCCGAACTGGTGGCTCTGGCCGACCAGATGGCCGACGAGCCGTGGGCGTGGTGCGGGCAGGAACCCCTGGAGCTCTCCACCGCTCCGGTCGTGACCAAGGGCGGGCTGGAGCCGCGCCGGTTCGTGCTGCGCGCTTTCGGCGTGGCTGCCGACCGTGAGTACGAGTTCCTGCCGGGCGGCCTGGGACGGGTGACCAGCTCGGTCACCGAGTACACCGTCTCGAACCGGGTCGGCACCGCCGCCAAGGACGTCTGGGTGCCTGCCAGCGCCTACGCGGCCCAGGGCCAGCCGAGTCGCCCGCGGCTCAGCCTGGTCAACGGCGCCGCCCGTCCGGCTCAGGTCACGCCGCGTGTCGCCGGCACCCTGCTGGCCATCGGACGCCATGCCGAACGGGCGGAATCCACCGCGCGCCTGCTCAAGGTGGCCGACGACCTCACCGAGGATCACGGCAGCCACCCGGGGACTCCGGGGGCCGTCGCCGTGGGCGTCCTCAACGAGGCGGTGACCCGCATCACGCGCATCGACCGGTGGAATGCCGAGTCATGGCACCAGTACCTGCGCCGGGTGACCCTTGACGCACACGCGCCGGGAGGCGTGAACTTCAGCGCCCGGATCCTGGTGGATCGCGCCCAGCAGGTGCGCGACCTGATGAGCGTCGACACCTGGAGTGTGTTCGGTCGCCTGGAGCGCACCCTGGCCGCCGGGACACCGCCCGACCACCAGCTGGAGCCCATCCTGGAAGACGTCCTGGAGTCGCTGCTCGCCTACGCCGGGATCCTGGCGCAGAGCATGGTGCGGGATTCCTCCTGGGCCTTCCTCGATGCCGGAGCGCGCCTCGAACGCGCTCAGCACACCCTCAAGCTGGTGCGGATCGTGCCGGGCGCAGGCGAGCGCGGGGCCGGCGACACGTGGGACCCGGTGGTGCATGAGACGGTTGCCGAGGCGGTGCTGCGTTCCTGCGAGAGCATCATCACCCACCGTCGGCGGGCGGCGGCAGGCCTCGGCCCGGCCGCTGCCGCCGAGTCCGTCTTCGTCCTGCTGCTCCAGGATGTCTCGAACCCGCGGTCGGTCGCCCACCAGCTCACCGCCCTCGCCGCAGACCTGAGATTGGTCGGGGACGAAGCACTCGCCGCCCGAGCCGATGACCTGTTGCAGCGACTCGCGGAGCCCGCCGACGACCTGCTGCCCTGGCTGGATCGGTTCACCGAAGAGCTGGCGGCCCTGGAGACCCGGATCGCCGCGCGCCACTTCGTCCGGCAGGCCCCGCGCCACACCGCCGAGAGCGCGTGGGATTCGTGGACGAGGGAGCAGTGATGTTGCAGTACGGACGGCGGCGCTACGACGTGCACCACCTGACCCGCTACTCCTATGACGATGTGGTCGAGGCGGTCTACAACCGCGGTTTCCTGCGTCCGCGGGACACCGAGAGCCAGATCGTGCTCTTCAGCGAACTGGTGGTCTCCCCCGAGCCGGACGCGACGAGCGAGCATCTCGACTACTTCGGCAACCACTCGACCTACCTCGAGACCCGGAGCCTCCATACCGAACTCGCGGTGGCCTGCCACAGCACCGTCGAGGTGGACTGGCCGGCCCCCAACGTCGAATCACTCAACCAGCACACCGTGTCGGCGGCGGCTCGGGAACTGGCCGAGCAAACGGATCCGGTGTTGCTGGCCGACTTCACGCTCCCTTCGCCTCAGGTGACGCTCGACGTCGGCGTCCGACGGTACGCCGCGGAGATCCTGCACGCCGACCGTCCACTCGGCGAGGCCCTCGTCGCGCTCTATCAAAGAATCCACTCCGACTTCGCGTACCGGCATGGGGCCACCTCGGTGCGCACCACCCTTGATGAGCTCCTCGAGCTCCGCCAAGGCGTCTGCCAGGACTTCGCTCACCTCGCCGTTGGGTGCCTACGGTCGGTGGGACTGCCTGCCCGCTACGTCAGCGGCTACCTCGAGACCGCCCCGCTGCCGGGCAAGGAGAAGCTGCAGGGCGCTGACGCGACCCATGCCTGGGTGTCGGTGTTGACGCCGTCGGGGGGTTGGGTTGACCTTGATCCGACCAACGACCAGTTCGCCGATTCGCGCTACATCGTGACCGCCTGGGGTCGGGACTTCACCGACGTCTCCCCACTTCGCGGGGTGGTCTATACCGAAGCCGACTCCTCGGAGTTGGTCGTGGAAGTAGACGTCATCCCGCTCGGCTGAGCCCCGCCGCAGCTGGAACACGCCCAACGCGACACACCCGGGGCAACAGCTCCGGGCAACAGCTCAGGCGACAGCTCAGGCGATGAGCTCGGCGTAGTCGGGATGGGCGACAACTCAGGCGATGAGCTCGGCGTAGTCGGGATGGCGCTTCAGCCACAACCTGACGTAGGAACACACCGGCTCCACCTTCCACCGGCCCGTGGCCCGCACCTCGTCCAGGGCGTGGGCGACCATCCGTCCGGCGACCCCCTGACCGTTCAAGTCTGGGTCGACGACGGTGTGGTCGAAGCTGGCTACTTCGCCGCGCAACGTGTAGCCGGCCGTTCCGACGTGTCGCCCGTCGATCCAGGCCTCGAAGCGGCTGGCTTCAGGGTTGTGCCGGAATTCCTCGCGCATGCGTCCTCCCGTGGTTCTCCTGGCCACAACCGAAATCCAGGGACGTCCATTCCCCCGCGGGTCCGCCGGCGGCCTCGGCTACCGTTGCCGCATGGAGCACCGACCATGATCGAGTTCCGCTCGGTCGCCAAGACCTATCCCGATGGCACGGTCGCGGTCGACGACTTCTCGTTGACGGCCCCCAGCGGCAAGACCACCGTGTTGGTGGGCAGCAGCGGCTGCGGCAAGACCACCCTGCTGCGGATGGTGAACCGCATGGTGTCGCCCACGTCGGGCTCGGTCTGGATCGACGACCTCGATCTCGCCACCACCGACCCCGTCGCGCTTCGGCGCCGGATCGGTTACGTGATGCAGAACGCGGGCCTGCTGCCGCACCGCCGGGTGATCGACAACATCGCGACCGTCCCTCGGCTCACCGGAGTTCCCAAGGCAGAGGCCCACGACCGGGCGCTTGAATTGATGGACCTGGTCGGCCTCGACCGCACGATGGCCGGGCGTTACCCCGGGCAGCTGTCGGGTGGGCAACAGCAACGTGTCGGAGTCGCCCGCGGGCTGGCCGCGAACCCGAACATCCTGTTGATGGACGAACCCTTCGGGGCGGTCGACCCGATCGTCCGCGCCGAACTCCAGCAGGAACTCCTGCGGCTGCAACGTGAGCTCCACAAGACCATCCTCTTCATCACCCACGACATCTCCGAGGCGCTGCTGCTCGGCGACCAGATCGCGATCCTGCGCCGAGGCGCCGCCATCGCCCAGGTCGGGACCGGGTTGCAGATCATCGCCGAGCCCGCGGACGAGTTCGTGGCCGAGTTCGTCGGCCTGGGCGGCGAACGGCAGCTCGCCGTCAAGCGGGTGGGCGATGTCGAGGTAGTGCTGGACGGCTCGGGTCGTCCCCTCGGCCAGCTGACGGCCCGGTCGTGACCTGGGTTCTGGCGAACCTCGGCCTGATCGCCGAACGGGCATGGTCTCACCTCGGGCTGGCCGTCCCGGCGATCGTTGCGGCGTTCGTGGCGTCGGTGCCGATCGGCTGGTTCGCCCAACGCTTCCGTTGGTCACGCGCGGCGGTGTTGAGTCTCGCCGGACTGCTCTATGCGATCCCGTCGCTGCCGCTGTTCATCCTGCTCCCCACGCTCATCGGGACGGCGGTCAGGGACCGGCTGAACGTTATCGCGGCGCTCTCGCTCTATGGCATCGCCCTCATGGTGCGCTCGGTCGCCGACGCGCTGGACGCCGTGGGGACGGACGTCGTCGGCGCGGCGACAGCGTTGGGCTACCCCCCTTGGCGACGGTTCCTCAGCGTTGAACTGCCGCTGGCCGGACCGATCCTGCTGGCTGGGTTGCGGGTGGTGGCGGTGAGCACGATCAGCTTGGTGACGGTGAGCGCGTTGCTGGGGGTGAGCAACCTCGGCATGTTGTTCACCGACGGCTTCCAGCGCGGCATCATCGCCGAGGTGGTCGCCGGGATCGTCGCCACAGCCGCTCTCGCTCTCGCCGTGGACGGACTGCTGGTGATCGGCGGACGGCTGCTGATGCCCTGGACGAGGCGGACGCGATGAATTACTTCACCGAGGCGTTCGCCTGGATCGCCGACCCAGCCAACGCGTCCGGCCCCCAGGGGGTCTGGGCCCGCCTGGCCGAACATGTTCTCTACACCGTCGTCGCGGTGGCGGTGGCGGCCGTGGTCGCGATCCCGCTGGGCTACCTGGTCGGGCACACCCGCCGTGGCCGGGGGTTCGTCGTCGTCAGCTCCGGGGCCGCACGGGCGTTGCCGACCCTCGGCGTGCTGACGCTGGCGGCCTTGGCGCTCGGGATCGGTCCAGCCGCGCCCATGCTGGCGCTGGTGTTGCTGGCCTTCCCGTCCATTCTTGCTGGCGCCTATGCCGGCGTGGAGGCGATCGACCCGGTCACGGTCGATTCCGCCCGCGGCCTGGGGCTGTCGCAGTGGCAGGTCCTGACTCAGGTCGAGATCCCGCTGGGGCTGCCGCTGCTGATCGGGGGGGTCCGCTCGGCTCTCCTCCAGGTGGTCGCGACAGCCACCCTCGCCGCGTACGTGGGGGCCGGCGGTCTGGGGCGCTTCCTGTTCCTGGGCCTGAAGACCCAGGACTACCCGCAGATGCTCGCCGCTTCGCTCCTCGTGGTCGCGCTCGCGGTCACGTTCGACATCGCCTTCGAAGCCATCGAGTGGCTGGTTCGCCGCGTGGTGCCGACCGGACGGACGGTAGCCTCGGCTTAGACTGGCGCCCATGCGGAAGCTCTTGGCGGCCGGTCTGATCTCCGTTCTCGCCCTGGCGGGCTGCTCGAGCGGCCCGGCACCAGTGCGGGGTGCCCCGATCGACTCGACCGCGGCCGCGCCGAGCGCCAGCTCGTCCACCCTGGCGAGGGCGCCAAAGGCGACCCCCACGCCACTCGCCGGGCGCGTGATCGTCATCGATCCGGGCCACAACGCGGTGTGGACGAGGGCGTTGCTGCGCAAGGTTCCCGCCGGAAACGGACGGACGAAGCCCTGCAACTCCTCGGGGACGGCCTCGAACGCGGGCTGGGGCGAGCACGCCTACAACTGGGCCCAAGCCACCGCCCTGGTGACGGAGCTTCGAACGAGAGGCGCGACGGTCATCCTGACCAGGCCGAACGACAAGGGATCCGGTCCCTGCGTGAACGTCCGGGCCGATACGGCGAACCGGAACAGCGCCGATCTGATCATCTCCATCCACGCCGACGGCAGCTACACCAAGGGTGCCCGGGGGTACCACATCATCCTGAGCACCACGATGGTGGGCGGGGACATCGTCGAGGCGAAATCCCGGGCGCTGGCCAGGCTGATCCGCAGCAACCTCGATCGGGACACCGCGATGCCGCGCTCGACCTACATCGGCAAGGGCACCGCCTTCAGCCCGCGCACCGACATCGCGACGCTGAACCTGTCCAAGCGTCCCGGCATCATGATGGAGATGGGCAACATGCGCAGCTCCGCTGACCTGAAGCTGCTGCGCTCCCCGGTGTTCCGCCAGCAGGTCGCCGTCGCGCTCGCCAAGGCCGCCGTTTCCGCGCTGAGCTGATCCGTCCGTCCCTGGCCGTTGTCGGGCCGCGAGACGCAGGGCGAGGCTGGGCGCAGGGCGATGTTGGACGCAGGCGCGCTGCCTTGGTGACCTCGCCTAGGCTTCGATGGAAATCGGGCTCCCAGCGCTCCCCGTCCTCGAAAGGCTCCTCATGTTCACCACCGTGAAGCGACTCGTGCTTGGCCTCGTGGCACTGGGCACGCTTGCCGCGTGCTCAGCGGGCGCGCCGCTCGCGTCCGCCCCCGCCAGTTCGGCCCCCACGCAAGCGCTGGTCATCGGCTCGCAGGCGTACTACTCCAACGAGATCATCGCCGAGCTCTACGCCCAGGCCTTGGAAGCCAAGGGCGTCACCATTTCGCGGCAGTACCAGATCGGCCAGCGAGAGGCGTACCTGCCCGATCTCGCGGCCGGCAAGATCGACCTCATGCCCGAGTACTCGGGCAACCTGCTGCAGTACTACGACAAGTCCGCCACCGCGACCTCACCGGCCGACGTGGTGGCCGCGCTCGGTACGGCGCTTCCCAAGGGGCTGCGACCGCTGGCTGCCGCCACCGCCACCGACCAGGACTCCTACAACGTGACCTCCGCCTTCGCCAAGCAGTATGGGCTGGCTTCGCTGGAGGACCTCGCCAACGTGCCGGGCCCCATCAAGGTGGCCGCCAACTCCGAATTCGAGAAGCGTCCCTACGGCCCCGCCGGGCTCAAGAAGTACTACGGGGTGGAGGTCACGGTCGTTCCGGTCGAGGACGGCGGCGGCCCGCTCACCGTCAAGGCGTTGCTCGACGGCACGGTGCAAGCTGCTGACATCTACTCAGCCGCCCCCTCGATCGGCGCCAACAAGTTCGTCACCCTGAGTGATCCGAAGAACATGATCCTGCCTCAGAATGTGATCCCGATCGTGTCGACCAAGGTCGACGACAGCGCCGCGAAGATCATCGACTCGGTCAGCGCGAAGCTCGACACGGCGAGCCTCGTCGCCCTCAACCAGCGCAGCGTCACCGAGCAGGCGACGTCAGCCGTGATCGCCAAGGCTTGGCTCACCGAGCAAGGGCTCCTCGGCTGACGCCGGTCAGTCCTGGATGGCCGTATCGAGCTTGAGCGAACGCGGCGGGGCTTGATCGCCGTGGGTGCGCCGAACCACCAGGACATCGCACTTGGCGTGCTCGACCACCTGATCCGAGACTGAGCCGAGCAGCAGTCCCGAGAAGCCGCCCAGCCCTCGGGTGCCGACCACGACAAGCTGCGCGCCCTCGGAAGCCCGCAGGAGCTCGCGTCCAGCAGCCCCGTGCGGCACTTCCAGACTGACTTCGACCCCTGGATACTTCGCCAGCCGTCCTGCCACCTGACGCCGCAACTGCTCAAGCACGGCCTCGGCGAAGTCGTCGACCGGCGGTACATAGCCGGGCTCCCAGGTCTTGGGCCGGGGTGCGTTGCTGATTGTCCAGGCCCGGATCACTCGCGCCTTCAGTCCCAGCTTCGATGCGAGCCACAGGCCCTTGGCAAGCGCCACGTCGGCGAACTCCGAGCCGTCATAACCGATCACGATGGGAGCTGATTCGTCCATGCGCCGACCTTACCGGCCGGACGCGCTGCCGGACAGGTGCTCGCCTCACCTGGCCGCCCACCGTCGCCCCGGCCAGACCAGATCGTCGACGACGTACCGCCAGGCGGCGTCCGACTCCCTACAATGGGAGCAACTCGAGGGGAGCCAGGTATGGGTCCGCGTCGTACCCTCATCGTGGGGTCTGCAGGTCACGACTATCACGTCTTCAACATGGTGTACCGCCAGGATTCGCATCATGTGGTGCTGGGGTTCACCTCACCTCACCTGTGCCCTGATGAGATGGCGACCTACCCGCCCTGCCTTTCCGGACCGCTCTATCCCGACGGCGTGCCGATCCTTTGCGAGGATTCCCTGGAGCACTACATCGTCTCGCTGGGGATCAAGGACGTCGTCCTTGCCTATCACGAGATTCCCCAGGACGTCGCCCTCGATCTCGCCGGACGGATCCTCGCCGCGGGCGCGGACCTGCAACTGCTGAGCCCTGAGCGCTCCATGCTGTCGGCCACCAAGCCGGTCATCGCGGTGTCCTCAACCCGCTCGGGAGCCGGCAAGTCACCCACCACTCGCTACCTTGCCCGCCTGCTGCAATCCGAAGGCCTGAAGGTCGCCGTCGCTCGGCATCCGATGCTGCTGCCTCCGTTCGTCCCCGGCACCCTGCACCGGTTCACCACGATCGACGGACGTGAGGTGGACGCCTGCGCCGGCGTCTCCAAGGACCCGCTCGATCTCTCCGAGCCGGACGGCCCACAGGTCTACACCGGGTTCGACCAAGCCGTCGTGCTGGGGCTCGCCGGCGCGGAAGCTGACGTGATCATCTGGGACGGTGGCGGCAGCGATGCACCGTTCGTCCGCCCGACCCTGCACATCCTGGTGGTGGATCCGCTTCGCGCCGGTGATCCCGTCCCGGACCATCCCGGCGAGGTCTGCCTGCGGCTGGCCGACGTCGTCCTCATCAACAAGTGCAATACGGCGTCCATCGAGCAGATCGATCAGACGATGGCGCAGATCGACCACATCAACCCTGCCGCTCAGGTCCTCACCGCCGATTCGCCGGTGGACGTCGAGGGTGCCGAGCTGGTGCGTGGCCGTACGGTCACCATCATCGAGGACCACATCTCGATCCAGCTGGATTCGCTGCGACCCGGGGCCGGAATGGTTGCCGCCCGCGAACTGGGGGTGTCAGGCATCATCAGCCCACGCCCCTACGCGTCGGGGCGGCTTGCCCGGTTCTATCGCCTCCACCCCGGGGCCTTCCAGGTGGCGCCGCTGCTGGACCAGACCGAGGACACCCTCGCCGAACTCAAAGCGACCCTGGCGGCCGTCCCGAGTGAAGCGATCATCAATGCCACCCGGCTGGACCTGACCGGCATCCTCCCGGACAAGCCGGTCGCCCGGGCGTCCTACCAACTGCGCCCGCATGATCCCGAGGCACTGGTCGACCTGATCCATCGGGCCCTGGGTCGCTGACCCTCCACCCTCCCGTCGAGGCTCGGCCCAGCGACGCCTCGATAGTAGGATCACTGGGTCGACGATGACAGGAGGATCAATGATCGTTCCCAGTGCGCAACAGCGTCTGGCGATCCAGCAGATCGACACCTTTGGCAGCCACAACTACCACCCGCTGCCGGTCGTCGTCGAACGCGGAGAGGGTGCCTGGCTGGTCGACATCGACCAGAACCGCTACCTCGACTTCCTCTCGGCCTACTCCGCAGTCAACTTCGGTCACGCCCACCCGCAGCTGATCAAGGTCGCCACCGATCAGCTCCACAAGCTCGCGATCACCTCACGCGCGGTTTACTCCAACACGTACGGGCCTTTCATCCAGTCGCTGGCGGAAATGTGCGGCAAAGAGATGGTGCTGCCGATGAACACCGGCGTCGAGGCGGTCGAGTCGTCGCTCAAGCTCGCGCGGAAGTGGGGCTACGAGGTCAAGGGGGTCCCGGAGGACCTGGCCCACATCATCGTCATGGAGGGCAACTTCCACGGCCGCACGATCAGCGTCATCTCGTTCAGCGACGACGACGAAGCGACCACCAGCTACGGCCCCTTCACCCCGGGCTTCACCAAGGTGCCGTTCGGTGACCTCTCCGCCATCGAAGCGGCGGTCACCGATCACACCGTGGCCGTCCTGGTCGAACCGATCCAGGGCGAAGCCGGCATCATCACGCCGCCTCCCGGCTTCCTGGTCGGTGTCCGGGAGTTGACGCAGCGCCACGGCGTCCTCATGATCGCGGACGAGATCCAGACCGGCCTGGCACGCTGTGGAGCGACTTTCGCGTGCGACCTTGAGGGTGTCGTACCGGACCTCTACTTGCTCGGCAAGGCGCTGGGCGGCGGCATCCTGCCGGTCTCGGCGGTCGTGGGAAATGCCGACATCCTGGGGGTGCTGCGGCCGGGCCAGCACGGGTCGACTTTCGGCGGTAATCCGCTGGGTGCCGCCGTGGGGACCGCCGTGGTCGAACTGCTCAAGACCGGGGAGTACCAGCAACGATCCCGGGAACTGGGAGCCCACCTGCGTTCTCGGCTGGACGAGTTGATCGGGCACGGCGTCACCGCGGTCCGCAACAGCGGACTGTGGGCCGGCGTGGACATCGATCCGGCCCGTGGCCCCGCCCGCGTGATCTGCGAGAAGTTGTTGCAGCGCGGGGTCATCGCGAAGGACACCCACGGCACGACCATTCGGCTGGCCCCGACACTGGTGATCACGGAGCAGGAGCTCGATCTCGCGATGGAGGCGCTGGTGGAGGCGCTCAACGACTGACTGCGGTGAGGTCTGAACGACGCTGTGCCTGCAGACAGGGCCTGAACAACACGGGGCCTGAACAACACGGGGCCTGAACAACACGGGGCCTGAAC